>DATAPW010000068.1:0-2029 GCA_036265005.1 Acetobacteraceae bacterium
CGGGGTCGATGCTCTGGCGATAGTGAGCCTGAGTGAAGAGCTCAATATCCAATGTCAACGCCAGCACCGCCCAAGTGCTTTTGCCGAGCACTGTGCGGGCGACCGTGTTGGGGTTGAAATCGAAGCGGTAGCCGCCAGGCAAAACCTCGCCGACCATCGCATCGATGCGGCGGAACAGCGCCTGATGTTTCAGCTCCTCGTCGCTGAACCGGACCAGCGCCTCGACCACAATCTGGTCGCCTAGCGCATGCTCGCGGCTCAATTCCAGTACCTTGGCGTTGATGAACCGCTCGACCAAGCCAAAGATGTTGGCGTAAGTGCGGCCCTGTATCTGGCTCACAAACCGTCTTTCGCCAGGCGATAGGGTTGTGAACCCGTCAGTCAGCGACAGCCCGTCCGGCAGAAATTTGTGGGCAATGTCGAACCGGCGCCCGCGGATTACGTCCTCGTCGATGTCCCAGCGGACCCGCTTCGAAGACTCGATGCAGCGGGCATACCGGATGCCATCGAGGCTCCTCTCTGTTGCAGTCATTATCTGTCTCCGTACTTCTCCTGTTGTGCCGGCGGTGACTCGCGCCGTCACGCAGCCTTTCCGCGTGCCAGAGCGTGGACATCGGCGGTGGTCAGGACATTGCCACCGATCCCCCAATCGCCGCTTTCCACCTCCTCGACCAGGCAAAGGGTGACCTGGCGCATGTTTTCGCCCTCGATCGAGACCATCGCGTCGGTCAGTTTGCTGATGATCTGGCGCTTCTGTTCCTTACTGAATACATCCTTGATGACTCGAACCTGAATGAGCGGCATTGGGTTCTTCCCCTCGTCTAGACTTGCTGTTCGGATGTGCAAGCGAGATTGCTTGACACGCATGAGATAGTGGGGAACACTCGTCAGCATAGTAATAGACAGTTTGGACGTCAGTTGGCGTAACTGTATTGGTCCAGCGACCAGGCCAATCCGATGAGAGGCAGGAACCGGCAATGCTCTCCTTAACCGTTAGCCGGAACAGCGGTCAGCCGCTCGTCGACCAGATCGTGGCCGGCATCAAGCGTCAAATCGAAGATCGGCACCTACGGCCAGGCACCAAGCTGCCGTCGATCCGCAACTTCGCCGAAAGCTACAAGGTTAGCCGCTTCACGGTCGTCGAGGCTTACGACCGCCTGGTCGCGATGGGCTGTCTGCAGTCACGCCGCGGCGCCGGCTTCTATACGGCACCGGCGCTCGCGCCTGCGGAAGCGACGCGCCCCGCCCCGTCCGATAACCTCAGGCGCAACGAGGAACTGGTCTGGCTGATCCGCCGCCAGCTGGAAGCAGACGAAGACACCCTGCTCGCGGGAGGCGCGTGGCTGCCGAATTCATGGCTCGACGAAGCCGGTATCCGCCAGAGCCTCAACGTGCTCGCACGCAGGAACGGCGCCTACCTGCTCGAATACGGGCGCCCGTTCGGCTATCTGCCGCTGCGCGAGCATCTCGCGCTGATGCTGGCCGGGCTCGGCATCACCGTTCATCCGGGCCAGATCCTGCTGACGCAAGGCACGAGCCAGGCACTCGAACTCGTCAGCCGCTACTTGCTCAGATCCGGTGACGCGGCATTGGTGGACGACCCCGGCTACTACAATTTGTTCGGCAATCTGCGCCTGCAGGGTGTTGAAATGCTGCCGGTGCCGCGCAATCCCGACGGACCGGACCTCGCTATTCTCGATAAGATGGCGGCGGTTTACCGACCAAAAGTCTATTTCACCCAATCGGTGATGCATAACCCGACCGGAACCGACATGAGCCCGCACGTGGCGTTCAAGGTATTGCAGGCCGCCGAGCGCCACAACTTCACTATCGTGGAGGATGACATCTTCTGCGATCTGCAGGTGAAAACGACGCCTCGGCTCGCGACGCTCGATCAGCTCGATCGCGTAATCTACGCACGGAGCTTTTCCAAGACATTGTCAGGCAGCTTGCGCGTCGGTTTTGTAGCCTGCTCGCAAAACGTCGCCAACGAACTCGCCGACATCAAGATGCTGACCACCATCACCAC
>DATAPW010000069.1:0-55565 GCA_036265005.1 Acetobacteraceae bacterium
CCTGCCGCGCCAGCTTCTGCACCAGATACGTTTCTTCATCCGTGCAGCGCGACGAGGTGATGACGCCGATGGAGTCCTTGCCGGCTTCGGCCTGGATGCGCTTGAACTCGGATGCGACGCGACCGATCGCTTCTTCCCAGCTTACCTCGCGCCACGGGTCGGTGATCTTCTCGCGCACCATCGGCTTCAGGATGCGATCGGGGTGGCTCGCGTAGCCCCAGGCGAAGCGGCCCTTCACGCAGGAATGGCCGTGGTTCGCCTTGCCATCCTTCCATGGCACCATGCGCACCACCGTGTCGCCCTGCATCTCCGCCTTGAAGTTGCAGCCGACGCCGCAGTAGGCGCAGGTGGTGATGACAGAATGCTCCGGCTGGCCGATTTCGATCACCGACTTCTCGAGCAGCGATCCGGTCGGGCAGGCCTGCACGCAGGCGCCGCAGGACACGCATTCCGACGTCAGGAAATTCTCGCCCGCGCCGGCGGCGACCTTGGATGCGAAGCCACGGCCTTCAATGGTCAGGGCAAAGGTGTTCTGCACTTCCTCGCACGCGCGCACGCAGCGCGAGCAGACGATGCAGCGGGCCGGATCGAACTGGAAATACGGATTCGATGCGTCGATTTCGGAATGCAGGTGATTGACGCCGCTCTGGCCATAGCGCACTTCGCGTACGCCGATCAGCCCGGCCATCTCCTGGAATTCGCTGTTGCCGGCGACGGGGGAGGTGAAGCCGTCGATCGGATGATCGGTCAGGTACAACTCCATCACGCCGCGACGCACGCGGCGCACACGCTCACTGGTGGTGGACACTTTCATGCCCGGCGCCACCGGCGTGGTGCACGAGGCCGGCGTGCCGCCACGGCCTTCGATCTCGCAGACACACACGCGACATGACCCGAACGCATCCAGCGTGTCAGTGGCGCAGAGTTTCGGAATGCGGATCCCTGCATCCATTGCGGCGCGCATGATCGACGTGCCGGCGGGGACCGTGACCTCCTGGCCGTCAATCGTCAGCGTCACCTGTTCGGTGGCCTGACTTTCCGGGGTGCCGTAGTCGATTTCCTGAATCAGCGGCATGCGTCGTCTCCTTACTCCGCCGCCGCACGCTGTGCGGGGCGAGGCATGAAATCCTCAGGGAAATGCTCAAGCGCGCTCATCACCGGATATGGGATGAAGCCGCCGAGAGCGCATAGGGAACCGAACTTCATCGTGTGGCAGAGGTCGCGCAGCAGATCGAGGTTGGCTTCCGGCCGATCGCCCGCGGCGATGCGGTCGATCACCTCCATGCCGCGCACCGAACCAATGCGGCACGGCGTGCACTTGCCGCAGGATTCTTCGGCGCAGAACTCCATGGCGAAGCGCGCCTGTTTCGCGAGGTCCACCGTGTCGTCGAACACCACGATGCCGCCATGGCCGATCAGCCCATCGCGCGCGGCGAACGCCTCGTAGTCGAACGGCGTGTCGAACAGCGCCGGCGGGAAATACGCGCCGAGTGGCCCACCCACCTGCACCGCGCGTACCGGCCGACCGGACAGCGTGCCGCCGCCGATGTCGCTCACCAGTTCGCCCAGTGTTACGCCGAACCCGCACTCGAACAGGCCGGCGTACTTGATGTTGCCGGCAAGCTGGATGGGCATCGTGCCGCGCGACCGGCCCATGCCGATCTCGCGATAGAACTCGGCGCCTTCGGTCAGGATGATCGGCACGCTCGACAGCGAGACGACGTTGTTAATCACGGTCGGCATGCCGAACAGGCCCTTGTGCGCGGGCAATGGCGGCTTGGCGCGCACCTGGCCGCGCTTGCCCTCCAGGCTGTCCAGCAGCGATGTCTCTTCGCCGCAGACATAGGCGCCGGCGCCGACACGCTGCTCGATGTCGAACGCATGCGACGAACCGAGAACGTTCGCGCCCAGCACACCTTCGCGCCGCGCCACATCCAGCGCAGCGTTGAACGTGGCGATCGCGTGCGGATATTCCGAGCGCGTGTAAACGTAGCCCTTGGTCGCGCCGACCGAGATGCCGGCGATCGCCATGCCTTCGATCAGCACGAACGGATCGCCTTCCATCAGCATACGGTCGGCGAACGTGCCGGAGTCGCCCTCATCCGCATTGCAGACGATGTATTTGCGTTCACCCTTCGCGTCGGCCGCGGTCTTCCACTTGATGCCGGTCGGGAAGCCCGCGCCACCACGGCCACGCAGGCCGGACTTCGTCACAATCTCGATGGTTGCGTCGGCGCCGATCTCGATGGCCCGCGCCAGGCCCTTCAATCCGCCATGCGCACGATAGTCGTCCAGCGACACGGGATCCGTGATGCCGCACCGCGCGAAGGTCAGGCGCGTCTGGCGCGCGAGCCAGGGAATTTCCTCCGGCCGGCCCAGCCGCAATCGATGCGCACCACCGGTCAGCATGCCGGCTTCGATCAGCCCGGGAACATCGGCCAGGCTCACCGGACCATAGGCGATGCGGCCCTCGGGCGTGGCCACTTCGACCATCGGTTCCAGCCACAGCAGGCCCCGCGAACCGGTGCGCACGATCTCTACGTCCGCCGCCTGGCGCAGGAAGGCGGCCACAGAGTCTGCTCCCAGCGCCAGCGCAGCGGCATCGCGCGGAATGTAAACGCGCGTGGTCATCGGGCGCGGTCCAGTGCCGCATCGATGCGGGTATTGTCGAGCCGGCCCATCGGGTTGCCGTCGAGCAACGCGGACGGACCGACGGCGCACAGGCCGAGGCAGAAGACCGGCTCCAGCGTCACCGCGCCGTCGCCAGTCGTTTCGTGCCAGTCCACGCCAAGGCGCTCGCGCACGTGAGATGCGAGCGCATCGCCGCCCAGCGACTGGCACGCTTCGGCGCGGCATAGCCGCAGCACGTGGCGACCCGGCAGATCACGGCGAAAATCATGGTAGAAGCTGACCACGCCATGCACTTCTGCCCGCGTCAGGTTCAGCGTCTCGGCGATCAGCGGCACGGCTTCGGCGTGGATATAGCCAAACACCTCCTGAAGTGCGTGAAGGATCGGCAAGGTGGCGCCTTCACGCGTCGCCTCCGCGGTGATGATCGCGACCCCGCGCGCCTTGGTCCATGGCTCGAATTCGGCCAAAATTCACCCTCCCGACTAACGAACCCCAATTTCCCCTTAGATGAGGGCGTTGGCGGCCGAAATGCAAGCAACCCCGGCCTGCCGAGGCATCCTTTGACCTTCGCCAAACCGTCCGTCAGGCCGCCTGCAGCGGCAACCGCTCACCGGTGCCGGGCTGAACCACGCCACCGCGCAGCGCACCCGGATTGGCGTTGCCCCACAACGTCTCGAACCCGCGCGGCAACCGGCGGCTGTTCGGCATCGACAGCCAAAGCCGCAGCAGCAGCCTCTCCTGGTGGCTGCCGCTGTCGTCCTCGTAGGCTGTGCGGCCATGAAAGATAACGTGGTTGTTCAGCAGCTGCAGGTCACCTGGAACAAACGGGGAAAACAGACACG
The DNA here is from genome assembly GCA_036265005.1 of Acetobacteraceae bacterium. Classification (GTDB taxonomy): domain Bacteria; phylum Pseudomonadota; class Alphaproteobacteria; order Acetobacterales; family Acetobacteraceae; genus JAMXLO01. The sequence goes on from DATAPW010000069.1 coordinate 3,474, forward strand.
CCTCCTCCGCCACTTCCGCCAGCAGATCCAGTGCCTCGTTTTGCGCCGCGGTGAGCCGCGGGACCTCGGGGAATTCCTGCGCCTGCTCCACGTAGGTGCGGGAATACTGGCAGGTCAGCTTGCCGTCCTGCACGCCGAACACGGGCAGGGCGAAGGCGCGGCTGGTGCCCGGCCCGTCTTCATCCGCCGGCCGGGAGCGCCAGTAGTCCTTGCACAGCAATTCCAGCAGGTCGGGCCGGCGGCGCAGAATCTCGTTGTAGATCGTAACGATGCTGGCGAGCTTGCTGATGCCGCCCGCCTTGGCGTTGCGGACGCAGAGCAGCGCGATGACGTCGCAGCGGTCGGTATGCCAGCGCAGCGGGCCGGTCGAACGGGCGCGGGCGCGCGATGACGTGATGCGGCCGGCTTCCGTCGGCGCGTAGGTTTTCTCGGGCAGCTTCGTCTCGTCACGTACCTCGCCCATAATTTCGCCGCGGGCATTCTGATAGACCGATGTGCCGAGATGCGTGCCGATCCCCCAGAATATCCGCCGCAGGTCATCGTCCGAATAACGTTCTACCGGGAGGCCGCGCAGCCGCACCATGCCGCGGCCGTTCTCCAGCTCGTCGCTGATCAGTCCGCACAGGTCGGCAGTCGAGGCGAGCGGAAAATCATCACGGGTGAAGCCGAACAGCGGGAGGCGCGCACGCTTCACCCGCGCCAGGGCGTCGTCGATCTCGCGCCGCTGGGTGTCATCGAGGACGCGAATCCAGTCGCCCGACGCATCCAGGTCCTTGCCATGCCAGGCGGCGCGACCCTTGAGTGGTTCCCGTGTCATCAAATGCTGCCTCTCGCTGCCGTGCGGCCAGAGTCAGTCCGGCCGTTGCCAGTGTCAATCGGTCGGCTGGCCTATCGTTGGGGCTATTCCGGCCGGTATCCGTCGGTCAGCGTCTTGAGAAAGGCGATGATGTCCGTCTCGTCCTGCGCGGTCATCGCCGGCTGATCGCCGAGGTGTCGATCGAACGGCGGGTCCACCACGTCGATGTTCCCACGATAACGCTCCGGGATGTCGTCATATTTCGCCGCAATCCCGCCCTGGCCAGGGGGATAGACCTTGTCCGGCCGGACATCGCGGAACGCGTAGAAATCCTGCACCTGCTGCAACGTATGGAACACGCCGTTGTGGAAGAACACACGGCGCGTGGCGACATTGCGTAGGGTCGGCGTCAGGAACATGCCGCAGAATTGCGGCTGGTCGTGCATGTCGTGCCGGTATGGTCCGCATACCCCGAGGTCGAAAGACCCGGCATCCCGGTTGGCCTGCAGCGCGAGGTTGCGTGGCGCTCCCAGCGCCTCGAACTGGAAGTCGGTGAACAGCGGCGGCATTCCGTCGGGGCTGGGCCGGGACAGGTGGCAGCCTCCGCAATTCGCTTTGTCCGGATCGTTGAACAACAGGTAGCCGCGCAACTCCGACGAGGTTAGCCGCGCCTTGCCCTCCAGCCAGTAATCGTAGCGGCTGGTATAGGGATGGAAGGACGGCGCCTCGATCTGGTAGCGGGCCAATGCGAACATCGCCTCGGCCACCAGTTGCACCGGCTGATCGACGATCGACTGCCCGAACAACCGGACCAACTGCCTCGCGTAGCCGCGCCGCAGCTTGCCGGCGAGTTCCGCCACGTTGGTGTTGGCCATCTCCAGCGGATTGAGCAACGGCCCCAGCGCCTGGTCCTGCAGCGTATCGGCCCGGCCATCCCAGAACAGGCCACCCTGCGGCACCAGCGAGGCTGCCGATTCCGCTGTGTTGCGCGCGGTCTTCGCCGCGCGCGCGATGCCTTGGCTCTGCGCCACCATCTGCAGCAGGCTGTTGTTCTCGTCTTCGTCCTTGTCAGGACCGACGCTGAATCCGGGATGGCGTTCCAGGTACATCAGCGACGGCACCGCGCGCACACCCTGCTGGTCGAGCCGCCTTCCGCCAGGCATCACCGGCGCGGCAGTCGGCGGTCCGTAATGGTTCGCCGGGCTATGGCACGACGCACACGACAGCCGCCCCGACGCAGACAGGCTGGCATCGAAGAACATGCGCGCGCCGAGACGCGCCATGGCCGAGAGCGGCGCAGCAACCGGACGCACCAGGTGCACGGGATACGGGTTCTCGCCGCGGGCCAGCATACGCTGCGCCTCGACGTCGGTGCGTGCTGCCGCGGGCAGGACGGCGACCAAGAGGGCCATCCGTGCCATGCGGCATATGAGCTGACCGGTGGTGACCAGCATTCTTACCGGCATGGCCTCTTGCCGCAGGGACTGCGAAGCAAGAAAGCATATGGAACCGGAGATGAACGCGGATAAACGCCGATCAGGTTCAGTTCCGCTGTTGCGAAACCTGACCACCCTGAAACATTACGTCCGGAATCATCTGGTTCAACTGCGATCATCTGCGGTTCCATATTCTTTGCGTTGCCTCGGGTATTCAAGCTGCATGGCGACGAACTCTGCCGTGCGCATTCCGTAGCGAGTCGCGATGCCGTCCAGGGCCTGCTCCAGTGCTATCGCGGGCTGCCGGACACCGATCGCCGGCAGCAAGCGTTCCGCGGGCCAGCTCGTAGCGATCCGGTCGGGGAAGATGCCAATGCCGTTGCGGCTCTGCTGCACATCGGCGGTGCCGGCGAACGTGACCGCGCGTGACCGATAGGTCCGCGACCAGGCATCCGCGACCAGGGCAAGCGACACTTCATCCACACCGGGCGTGAGTTCGATGCCGACCCGCTCGTGGTTCCAGAAAGCCAACCGATTGCCCATCGCAGTCAACGCGAACGGACGAGTGAAGCGGAACGCGGCACTGTCATGGCGCGCGTCCCTGTGCATGACACCGACGTCCTGTGCGACAGCCTGCGCCTTGTCGCGTCCGGCGATGGCCTCGATCAGCGTGAGCGACATCGGCATGGACGCGGAGATGCCCGTTGTCGTCGCGACGCCACGATCAACCACCAGCCGGCGGTCCGCCACATACTCGATGGTGGGATGCCTGGCGCGCAGCTCCTTGAGATTATACCAATGTGTCGTCGCCCTCTTGCCATCGAGCAGACCGGCATTGGCAACAACCTTGGCTCCGGCGCAGATGGCGATGATCATCGCACCCTTGGCCGCCTGGCTCTTGATCCATTGCAGGACCGCCGGGTCGTCATCACGGCGCATGGCTGGGACAATGACATAGTCGGCGCCATCCGGATGCAGATCATCGAAGTCCGCGACGGTCGCCTGCGCCGCAACCTTGAGGGCCGGAAAAAGCGTCACCGGCCCCGGCTGCATCGCCAGCGCCACCACATCGGCAACATCGGCACGCCGAAGGATGCCATAGGGCATGAGATAGTCGGGGGTCTCGCTGCCGTCATTGGTCGCCAGGATTGCGATCAGCGGACGCTGGCTTTTCGGCGGCTGCAACGCCGCGATCATGGCTTCGGTCTCGGCTTGCGCGATCGGCAGCGCGTGGCCAACGGCCGGCGATGGCAGCGAGAGAATCCAGACCCCGCCTGCCGCCATGAGCAGCACGACGACGCCAAGACCGAACCACGCAACCAGCCAGCCATTCACCGCAACCGTCCTCCCGCCAGCGAGCCGCATCTACCAGGGCGGCGTCACCGGAACGGCGAATCGCAGGATCGGTTGTATGGCGGAAGAGCCTGAGCCTCAAATGTCAGTGCGGCGCCGCCTTCAACACGTTGCCGGTGTCCGGATCGAGATACAGCGCCGCATCCCGGTGTGTCGATTTGAAATCGAACATGCCGGCGACCGACCCCGCAGAAGCATCGAATGACCCGCCGCCAAGGCGCTCGCCCTTCAACCAGTTGTCCTCGATGAAGCGCACCACCGATGCCAGCGAGATATGCGTATGATCGACGTGGTTCGCTTGCGCAAACGGAGAAATGACCAGGAACGGAATGCGGGTGCCCGGACCGCAGCGTCCGTTCACCGGCTTGCCGTCCACGCCCATCGGCGGCGTTCCGCTACCGCACTTTCCAGGACCATCGAGTTGGTCGGCCTGTGGGTCGAACGAGGCATGGATCGGCTTGGTGAAGGCGTGGTCGTACCAGCCGTCCGAATCATCCCAGGTGATGAAGATCGCCGTGTTCTTCCAGTCCGGCTGCTGCTGGATGAAATTGATCAGCGCGGCCGTGCCGGCCTGTTCGTCGAGCGGATCGGAATAGCCGGCATGACCGTCCTGCCAGGCCGGTAGCTTGATGTAGGATACCGCCGGAAAGTTGCCGGCCTTCACCGCATCGTAGAAGTCCTGCAGATCGTACTGGTGGTTCGCCGGATCCTCCGTCTTGCCGTCGGCCTGCACGCTGTAGCCGACGGCAGCGATGGAACCTGGCCGTGCATGCTTCGGGTTCGCCGTGGAAGCGAAGTACTGAAACCAGTTGTGATGCGGGATGTAGTCCATCACGGCCTTGCCGACCACGGTCGATTGCGTGCTGCGCTTGCAGTCGGTTGTACCGTTGGGGTTCGTCGTCTGCAGGTTGAAGCCGCCCATGAAGCCGCCCCACGAGATGCGCGCTGCGTTCAGCAGATCGCCGATGTTCTTGCCCGCCATCATCGCCTGGTCCTGCGGCGCGGAGCAGACATCGTAGCCGGGATCCACATCGTTGATCATGGTCCAGCCGCCCTGGCCGTCCGCCACATAGTAGGAGACCGCCTGCAGCGTCGATGGCTGCTTGCTTGTTGCGACGATCTGCATCCCCGCGGTCTGCCCCGATACCAGATGCAGCATGCCCGGCGTGGACGGACCGTAGGTGTCGGTCCAGGCATTGTCGTTCAACGCGAAATGCTGGGCGTAGTGCCACAAGGCGGTGACGGTGTTGCCGTCGAAATAGCCCATCACCTGGCCCTTGGTGGCGAAGCTGCCGGCACCACCGGGCGTGCCCTTGCCGGTGTATTTCGGGAACAGGTCGGCCTTGCCGCCGTTGTACGCCTGCTGTTCCGCGGTATAGGCGTGGTTTTGGTCGGCGGTGTTGGCCTGCGTGCGGTCCAGCCGGAAAGGCAGCGCGGCATCGGCGCCATTCTCCGGGTTGGTGTTGGGGTTCTTCGTCAGCAGATTAGCCGACGCCAGACTGTCCACCCGCGGTGTTCCATGTACGCCGACGAAGCGTGGCTCGCCGGGCGGATTGCTCGCACTCGGATAAGTGGCGAAGTAATGGTCGAATGAGACGTTCTCGTTGAAGATGACCACCAGATGCTTGATCGGTGTCGCGGTCTTCGCAGCGTTCGCCGGGCTCGGCCCCGATGGACCGGCAGGCACCGCCGCGCCGGTGGTGTCGGCGGTGGCGGGACCAACGCTCGCGGCGAGCAACGCGCTGGCGAGGCAGCCGGCAACGGTGGCGAGCAGGAGACTGCGACCAGTCATGGCAATTCCCGAATGTGGATGATGCGGTCGGGGTCTATGGCAAATTAGCCCATTGGCGTCGCATGATTCAATTATGACATTCTGAATGCGCATCGGTCGTGCGGCCGTTCGGTCGGCCGGGACTTACGCCAAGTGGTCGGACGCTGTAGCGTGCCGCACAGAGCCGATTGGAGGAGAAACGGACATGAGCGCAGAGGGCGGCGGGCAGACCTGTCTCACGGGGGTCAAAATCCTCGACCTCACCCAGTTCGAGGCGGGGCCGTCCTGCACCGAGGCGCTGGCCTGGCTGGGAGCCGAGGTGGTGAAGCTGGAGAACCCCGGTGGAGGCGATCCGGGCCGCGCCCTAGGCGGCAAGGCAGGCAAGGATGATCCGTATTTCCTGCTGTTCAATGCCAACAAGAAGTCCATCACCATCAACCTGAAGGACCCGAAAGGTCTTGCGCTGGTCAAGGACCTTGCCAGCAAGGCCGATGTGATGGTGGAGAATTTCGCGCCCGGCGCGATCGAGCGGCTTGGTCTCGGCTACGACGTGATCAGCAAGATCAACCCGTCGATCATCTACTGCCAGGTGAAGGGCTTCGGTGAGGGCAGCCCATACGAGAAGAACCTCGCCTTCGACATGATCGCCCAGGCCTGCGGCGGCACGATGAGCATCACCGGCGAGCGCGACGGCAGGCCGCTGAAGCCTGGCCCGTCGCTCGGCGACACCGGTACCGGAATGCTGCTGGCGGTCTCCATCCTCGGCGCGCTGTATCGCCGCAAGGAGACCGGCAAGGGCGACCACCTGCAGGTGGCCATGCAGGATGCGATGCTGCACTACATCCGCATCGCATTCGCCGCCCAGCACCGCACCGGCGACACCAAGGCGGCAGGCCGCGCCGCCGACAGCAGCGTATCCGGCGCCAATCCGCCGATGGGCACCTTCCCCTGCCAGGGTGGCGGCCTGAACGACTACGTGTATGTGTTTACCAGCCGCGCCAATCCGGAACACTGGAAGCGCCTGCTCGGTGTGATCGGCCGCGAAGACCTCGTCGGCGACGCGCGTTACGAAAGCCCGGCCGCACGTGCCGAACGTCCGGACGAAGTGAACGCGATGATCACCGAGTGGACGAAGCGACACACCAAGTACGAGGCGATGGAGATCATCGGGGCAGCCGGCGTTCCCGCCGGTGCTGTGCTCGATACGCTGGAATTGTACAACGATCCGACGTTCGAGAAACGCAACATCATGCAGACCATCCAGCATCCGACGGTCGGTGCGTTCAAGATGGTTGGCTGGCCGGTGCGCTTCTCCGGCAATCCGCCGCCGGTGAAGCCTGCGCCGCTGTTGGGCGCGAATACCGAGGAGGTGCTGACGCACTGGCTGGGCCTCGACAAGGATGCTGTCGGTGGCTTGAAGGACGGCGGCGTGGTCGGCTGATTCCGAGGTCATGGCCGGGACATGCCCGGCCATGACGATAAGCGGTGATTTGGATTCCCGCCTTGCGGGGATGCCGATTTTCGGGAAGGAGACGCAACGATGGCGGAACTGACGGGCTCTGAAATCCTCGCCAAATGCCTGAAGAAGGAAGGCATCGAGGATATCTTCTACATCATGGGCGGCCCGATGCTGCTGGCCGAGGCCACCTGCATCACCGAAGGCATCCGCATGATCGACGTGCGCCACGAGCAGGCGGCGGCGTTTGCCTGCCAGGCGTACAGCCGCTTGAGGCAGGTGCCCAGCGTCTGCATGGCAGCGTCAGGACCAGGCGTGACCAACCTGATCACCGGCATGGCACACGCCCTGATTGACTGCGCGCCTGTCGTCGCATTCGGCGGTTCCAGCCCGATCAGCCAGTTCGGTCGCCAGGTGTTCCAGGAGATCGACCAGGTCGAACTGATGCGCGGGTGCTGCAAGCACGTCGATCGCGTCCACAACCTGAAGCGCATTCCGCAGCAGGTGAACTTCGCATTGCAAAAAGCGATCACGGGCAAGCCGGGACCGGCCTATGTCGATATGCCAGGCGACATCCTCTACCAGAAGATCGATGAGAACCTGGTGGACTGGAGCTTTGCCGGACGTCCGATCATGGACAGCCGTCCACTCGGCGATCCGCGCCAGGTCAACGCATTGGTGAAGGCGCTCGCCGAGGCGAAGCGGCCGTTGATCGTGTCGGGCTCCGGCGTGATCTGGTCGCGCGCCTGGGGCGAGATGCAGCAGTTTGTCGAGGCAGCCGGCATTCCTTTCTACACCACCCCGCAAGGCCGTGGCGTGGTGCCGGACGACCATCCGTGCTCGTTCCTGACGATGCGCAACACCGCATTCGCGGATTGCGACCTGATCATCGTGCTTGGCACGCGGATGAACTACATCATCGGCCATGCCGCACCGCCGCGCTTCGGCGGCAATGCCACGATCGCGCGCATCGACATCGATTCGACCGAGATCGCCACCGCGGCGCGCTACGTGGACATTCCCATCGTTGGCGACTGCAAGATGGTGCTGCAGCAACTGCTCGACGGCATTAAGGGCAAGGTGACGCAGGACAGCTACAAGGCGTGGCGGCAGAAGCTGGCGGACGGCGAGGCGGCCAAGCGTGCCAGCGCCGGCGCCAATAAACAGGCCGAGGATGGCGACATCCATCCGGTGCGCATGCTCGAGGAAGTGCGCGACTTCGCCAAGCGCGATGCGATCCTGTGCGTCGATGGCCAGGAGACGCTGAACTTCGGCCGCCAGACTATGCCGACGTTCTCGCCGGGGCATCGGCTGAATTCCGGGCCGTTCGGTACCATGGGCGTCGGCCTGCCGTTCGGCGTCGGCGCCAAGGTGGCGTGCCCGGACAAGCAGGTGATCGTGGTGCATGGCGACGGCTCGCTGGGCATGAACGCGATGGAGATGGACACCGCGATCCGCCACAAGATCCCGCTACTGATCGTGGTCAGCCTGAACGGCGGCTGGACCGGCGATCCGCAGCGCGAGAAGCCGGGCCGCGATCTCGGCTACATGCGCTACGACAAGATGTGCGAAGCGCTGGGTGGCTACGGCGAATACGTGACCAAGCCCGAGGACATCCGTGGCGCGCTGGAGCGTGGCCAGGCCAAGGTGGACGAAGGCGGCGTGGCGCTGATCAACGTGCGCACCGACTATCGCGCCCGGTATGGCGGCGTGCGGTTCTCCGACTATTCGACCTGACGCTCGGGATTGTCCTCCCCCCGTGAGCGGGGGAGGGTCATCTACCGGCCCGCTTCCCCCGCGAATACGGCATCCTCCGGTTGCCCGGCGGCAGCGCGATTGAGCGCGGCGTGAGCCTGTGCGGATTTCTGTCATGAGGCGGTCGACTCTGAGAAGCGGCGGCGAGGCTGCCGGCGGGCTATACGCCCAAGGCTGGCATTCGCCGGATTGATGTGCAGGCCATTGCCGGCCGGAAACAGGCTGCCGACGATCAGCCCGGCCGGCTCGGTTTCAATGCATCTTTACGACGACTTTTATCGCGTCATCGACACGGTCACGCGCGTATTGCAGCGCCGTCGGCAGTTCGCCAAGCGGAAACGTGTGGGTATGTATCAGCTTCGCATCGAACCGACGCTGTGCCATCAGGGCCGCGGCGCGATGGGTAGCGCTCTTGCCCTCGCCGCGAATCCCGAAGACGTAGATGTTGTTGCGCACAATGTAGGCGAGATCGACCGACACCGACTCGTGCGGAAATGCCGCGAGGCAGATGCGGCCGCCTCGATTGACCATGCGTGCCGCCTCGTTCAGCGCATTGGGCGCACCGGAACATTCAAGCACATATTGCACGCCCTTGCCGCCGGTGATTCGCCGAACTGCCATCACGGCGTCTTCATGGTTCACGTTGATGACAGCATCGGCACCGAGGCGTTTCCCCATCTCGAGGCGGCGATCTCGGGTTCCGGTAAGGATGACTGGCTGTGCGCCGAGAGTTTTTGCAACGCCCACACCCATCAGGCCGATCGGGCCGGGTCCGATCACCACAACGCCTTCGCCGGCGATGATGCCGCCCAACACATCGAGGCCATACATGGCAGTACCCGCGGTAACGATCAGCGTCGCCTCTTCATCCGGCATGTCATGCGGCACGTGAACCATCGTGTTCACGTGATTCACCGCATATTCCGCAAACCCACCATCGGTACTGAACCCATTGGCGCGATGTCCCTTGCTTTGAAAGCCATAATTCAGGCACGAGGTGTACATCCCTTCGCGGCAGCGTTGACAGCGGCCGCAACCAGCATGAATCTCAACGGCGATACGATCGCCGAGTTGAAATTCGTCGACGGTCGGACCAAGCTTCACCACCGTGCCCATGTACTCGTGGCCCGGCGTATAGCCCTTGTTGAAGGGCAGCTCACCCTCGATCGACGCTGGCTGACCGTGCTTGATGATCTCGAGGTCGGTCGCACAGATGGCGACCGCATCGATCCGCACCAGCACTTCCGCCAGGCCGGGTTCAGGGACCGGCTTTTCGACAAAGGACAACTCGTCGGGGCCGCCCAGAACCCAGGCTTTCATACTGTTCGGGATAGGGTATTCGTTGCCGGGCTGCGCAGGCGAGGCGGATACCACAGTCATTCACACGACCTTTCCTAAGCTAGGTGTCAAGTCGCAAGTGAGCGTACTGTTCGCCTGCACCGATAGCAATCCGGCGACAACCGCCCTGTGACTGCGCCGCCAACCCCGCTAGATTGCGTCGCGAAGCCGAGCAGGATTCCGCATGCACGTCGCCACATCCCCCGCGTTCAAGCAGAACGCCCGCCGCGCCATCGAGGATGCGGGCCTGCAGAAAGCGCTCGCCCGCAGCGGGCCAAGCTTCATCGCTCGCCGCACCGCCGCCGTTGCCGCACTGCCGGAATTCGAGCAGCTACGCGACATCGCGCGCGACATCAAGAACCACACGTTGGCGAACCTGGATTTCTACCTTGAGGAATGGGAGGCCAACGTGACAAAAGCCGGCGGCAAGGTGCACTGGTGTGCCACCGCCGATGAAGCGCGCGCCGCCGTGCTGGAAATCTGCCGCTCCGTCAACGCCCGCACCGTCACCAAGGGTAAGTCGATGATCAGCGAGGAGCTGGGCATCAACGATCACCTGGAACGCCACGGCATCACGCCGATCGAAACCGACCTCGGCGAATACATCATCCAGTTGCGCCACGAGCTGCCCAGCCACATCATCGCGCCCGCGTTCCACCTCAACAAGGAAGACTGGGAAGACAGCTTCCGCAAATCGCACACCGACCTGCCGCCGGACCGCGTGTTTCACGAACGCCGGGACATTCTGACGGAAGCGCGCACCAAGCTGCGGCAGAAATTCCTTGCCGCCGATGTCGGCATCACCGGCGCCAACTTCCTCATCGCGGAGACCGGCAGCAGCGTAATCGTCACCAACGAGGGCAATGGCGACCTCACGCAGACGCTGCCGGGCGTGCACATCGCGCTGGCCAGCATCGAGAAGATGGTCCCCACCATCGAGGACTGCACCTCGCTGCTGCGCGTGCTGGCGCGCTCCGCGACCGGGCAGGATTTCTCGGTCTACACCACGTTCTCCACCGGTTCGCGGCGGCCTGGGGACCTGGATGGTCCGGACGAATACCACGTCGTGCTGGTGGACAACGGCCGCTCCGCCATGCTGGGCACCGACTTCCAGGAAATGCTGCGCTGCATCCGCTGCGCCGCCTGCATGAACCACTGCCCGGTGTATGGCACGGTCGGCGGCCATGCGTATGGCTGGGTGTACCCCGGCCCGATGGGCGCGGTGCTGACGCCATCGCTGATCGGTGTCGAACAGGCCGGCCATCTGCCGAACGCCTCGACCTTCTGCGGCAAGTGCGAGAGCGTCTGTCCGGTCAAGATCCCGCTGCCGAAGCTGATGCGCCACTGGCGCGAGCGAGAATTCGAACGCCACCTGACGCCGCACGTGGTGCGCACGAACCTCGCGCTGTGGGCCTGGTTCGCTCGCCGCCCGGCGCTCTACCGGCTGGCGACCCGCGCGGCGGCGCTGACCTTGGGATGGCTGGGCCGCAAGCGAGGACGCTTCCACACGCTGCCGTTCGCCGGCGGCTGGACCGGCGGACGCGACCTGCCGGCGCCGGAAGGCGATACGTTCTTCGCCCGCTACGCCCGCGAACAGCGCGCCGGGCGCATGCGATGAGCAAGCAGTCCATGCTGACCGCCATTCGTCGCGGCCTGCGGCGCGGCGCGCTGCCCGAGGACCAGGCGGCGATGCTGCGCGGCCGCCTGGCATCACATCCGCGCCACCTGATCCCGGCGCGCTCCCGACTTCCGCACACCGAACAGGTGGCGCTTTTCGTCGCCAACGTGGAGAAGGAGTTCGGCTCGGTCGCGCGCGTGCCCGACCTCGGCGCGGTGCCGGAGGCAATCGCCAGCTATCTCGCCGCGCAGAACCTGCCGACCGACATCGTCATGGCGCCGCATCCGGAGCTGCAGTCGATTCCGTGGGACACGCGCCCACTGCTGCGGCTGCGTGAGGGCCGCGCGCAGGCGTCCGACATGGTCAGCCTGCAGCACGCCTTCGCCGCCATCGCCGAGACCGGCACGCTCATGCTGCCCTCGGCGCCGCAGCGCCCCACCACGCTGAACCTGCTGGCAGATACAGAGATCGTGCTGCTACGCGCCTCGCGCCTGGTCGGCGCCTATGAGGAAGCCTGGGACCTGTTGCGCGCTGAACTCGGTGGCATGCCGCGCAATGTCATGCTGGTCACCGGCCCATCGCGGTCCGCCGACATCGAACAGACGCTGGAACTCGGGGCGCACGGTCCGCGCCAGCTGCACGTGGTGCTGGTCGACGACGCAGCGGCATAACCATGCCGCTCTGGCCGCTGATTGCCACGCTCGCCGCGCAAACCCTGGCGACAATGGCACTGTTCTCGCTGCCCGCCATCGCGCCCGCGGCGGCCGCCGCACTGCGCGTGCCGGGAGAACTGGTCGGCGTGTTCGTCTCCGTCGCCTACGGGGTCGGCATCGTCTCGGCTCTGCTGTCGCCCGGCTTCATCCATCGCTACGGCGGCGTGCGCGCCATGCAGGCGGTGCTGGTGGCCGCCGGTGCGATGCTGCTGATCGCCGCTGGCGGCAGCCTCGCGCTGCTAGCCATCGCGGCGATCGTGCTGGGTCTCGGCTATGGAGCGGCAGCGCCGGCAAGCACGCATCTGCTGGTGCCGCACACGCCACCACGCGTGTTCAACATGGTGATGTCGCTGCGGCAGATCGGAGTACCTCTCGGCGGCGTATTAGGCTCGCTGCTGCTTCCGCCACTGGTACTGCACGTCGGCTGGCGCGAGGCCCTGTTGTCCGAACTGCCGCCGATCATCGTGCTGACCGTGCTATTGCAAATCCCGCGCCGGCGATGGGACGCCGACATCCAGCCCGCGCGAAGACTGTTCGGCCGCGCGCTGCTGCAACCATTCGCCCTGTTGCGCGATGCGCGGATGCGCCGCCTCTCCATCGCCAGCTTCATCTATTCCGGCATGCAGCTCTGCTTCATCGCCTTCATGACGGTGCATCTCACCACGGTGGCGGGCTTCGACCTGATCCACGCCGGGCGGGCGCTGGCGACGTACCAGGTCGCCGGCGCGGTCAGCCGGCCGATCTGGGGCTGGATCGCCGATCGCTTCATCACGCCTGGCCAGACCCTCGCGCTGCACGGCTTCGGCATGGCCGCGGCAGCGCTGGCGGCCGGACGGTTCGGCCCCGGCTGGCCTGGCTGGGCGGTGCTGGCAGTGGCGGTGCTCGCCGGCTGCACCGCCGGCGGCTACACCGGCATCGCTTACGCCGAATATGCCCATCTCGGCGGCGCACGGCGCACCGAGGCCACCGGTCTCGGCACCGCAGTGATGTTCGCCGGCGTGCTGCTGATCCCGTCGAGCTTCGGACTGGCGGTGACGGCACTGGGCGGCTACGCGCTGGCCTACGGCACGCTCGCGCTGCTTGCCTTGGTCAGCGCGCTGCTGCTTTGTCTCGCGTCATGGACCGACCGCGCCGCAACCGCCTGACCGACGCCGATCGGGCCGCCTGGGCGAATTACGCCAGCCGGATCCGTCCCCTGCCCGGCCGCGACCAACCGCCGCCGACAACGATCCCCGAGCCCGCCACCGTGCTCCCGCCGCGGCCGAGGCCGGTCGCGCCGGGGCGGATCAGCCGCGGCATGACGGCGCCGCTGGCGGTCGGCGACCATCCCGGCGGCGTGGACACTGGCACCTGGCAGCGCTTTCGGACCGGCAAACTGCCGGCCGCACGGGTGCTCGACCTGCACGGGCAGACTGCGCACCGGGCGTTCCATGCGCTGGTGGCGTTCCTCCGCACTGCGCACGCCGACCGGCTGCGCTGCGTCGAGGTGGTGACCGGGCGTGGCACCGCCGGCGAAGGGGTGCTGCGGCGCGAACTGCCGCATTGGCTGAACCTGCCGGAGCTTCGACCGCTGGTGCTGGGCGCCGCGCATCCGCACGCCGCCAATCCCGGCTCGGTGCGCCTGCTGCTGCGGCGCGTGCGGTGATGGCGAGACCAGTTCCGGCCATGGCGACTGCGGCAAGGGCTTACGCCCTCGAGCGAACATGACCCCGTTCGGCGCGCGGCTGCGTGCGTTGCGGGCCGAGCGCGGCGTAACGCTGCAACGCCTGGCGGGCGAGTTGCAGGTCTCGGCGGCGTATCTGTCGGCGCTTGAGCATGGCCGGCGCGGCGCTCCGAGTGCCGGGCTGGTGCACCAGGTCAACGAGTTCTTCGGGCTGATATGGGACGATGCAGAGGAGATGGCGCGGCTCGCGCGACTGTCGCATCCGCGGGTAACGGTGAATACGGCGGGACTGACGCCGGAACAGACCGCGCTCGCCAACCGGCTGGCGCAGAGCATCCACCGATTGTCGCCCGAGACGGTGGCAACGCTGCACGCGGTGCTGGATACGACGACGCCGCAGGCCAAGCCGCGGCTGCGCCGGGCAGCGGGCCAGGGGCGGCGGTAGGCAGCAGCAGGAACAAGGTATTCAAACGCAGACAAGACGCTGATGCACGCAAAGCACGCAGATAGCGACTGGCTGAATGATCTGGGCAATGCACCAATGTTATCTCGGTTAGAGCGTTTCTCAGCTGACTACGTTCATTTGTCATTCCAAGGAGCGTAGCGACGAAGCAATCCCGGTCAGATTTGTGCGCGCAAAACTGGACGGGGATTGCCGCGTCGCTTCGCTCCTCGCAATGACAATGGGAACTCCAGTCAGCCGATAACGCGTGAAGACCTTTCATGCCACGGGGCGCTGCAGGTCTCGCAACGCGGCGAAGGACCGCGATCGCTATTGACATGTTTCTAACATATACGTTAGTTATACAAACTGCCCAGCCCCGGAGCCCCCGCCAATGCCCCCATCCGACGAACCCACCGCCACCCAGCTCACCGAATCCCCCAATCCCCAGCCACCCACCCCGTCGACCCAGGTCGATTCGGTCAGTTGCTTCCGTGCGCGTCGGCCCGGGCCGCCACGCCCCGACGGGCCACCGGACAAGGAAGACCCCCTGCCGCCGCTGTTCACCGACGATCTGCTGCACGCGATGGTATCGGCGCTCCCCGCGCCCGATCATGAAACCCCGCAGCAGATGGGCCTCCGCATCGCCGCCGCTGTGGTGGCGCTCCGCTCGCTCGACGCACAGGAACCCATCGAGGCGATGCTGGCGACCCATGTGATCCTCGCCTCCCAGGCGGCCCACGCGTGCTATCGCCACGCCGGCAAGCCCAACCAGACGCCTGCGCTCGCCTCGCGCTATTTCGGCAATGCGACCAACCTGACGCGCACGGCGATAGGCGTGCTGCGCGCGCTCGAGCAGCGGCAGGACCGCGCCATGTGGCTGGCCAACCGGAACCCGGCGCAATGGCAGCGTTAGGGCCCGGCAGCGGGCGCTGGGGTCCGGTGCCCGGCACCAGGCCGCCGCGCTACCTGCGCCTCTGGTCGGCGGACCAGCAGTCTGAGGATGGCCGCCGAGGTCGCCTGAAGAACGGCGCGCCGGGCGGCGATCCGTCCACCGCGCCACGTTGCGGCGCCCACACCCGCAGCGGGACTGAATGCCGTAGTCCGGCCATGGCAAACGGGCGATGTCGCATGCATGGCGGCGCCAGCAGCGGCCCGCGCACGCCGGAGGGTAGGCAGCGCAGTCGCGCCGCGCACACCACCCATGGCTTCTGGACGCCGCAGGAACGCGCCATGCGCGCGTCGTGCAACGAGCTGCTGGCCGAGACACGCCAACGCATGCGGCTGTTCAACAAATTCTGCGCGGAGATGCGACAGGCCAGCCAGCCCTCGGGGGAACCAGGAACCAGACCACGGATGCCCTCGGATAAACCCGGATGACGGCGCGCGCTGGCAGTTGCGCGGCAGATTCTCGGGCTCCGTCCGTGTGCATCCGTGGTCTCAGACTGCGCTTCGCGCGGACCCGTGACGATTGGACCCCATGCAAAGCGGTGGATGAGCCACGGCTTTGGGGCGGCACCTCCTCCCTACCCTCCCCCGCCTCGCCGGAGAGGGTAGGGAGCAATGGGTCACGCGGGGCGCCTGCGCAGCAGGAAGCGCTGGCTGCCCTCCAGCACCAGTTCCTTGCGCTGGTTGTGCACCGTGCTGTGCAGCCCAACCACGCCGGTGCGCTGGTTGGGCGACAACTCGTCCACCTCGAGCGTCGGATACAACGTGTCGCCGGCGAACACCGGCTTCAGGAACTTGCTCGACTGCTCCAGGAAACCTACCAGCGAGTCCTCGGTGACGAACGGGAACAGCCCGGCCCCCGGCGCGGTCTGGATCAGCGTCTGGAAGCCGTGCGCCAGCATGCCCGGCAAGCCATGCGCGCGGCAGTACTCGATGTTGTAGTGCACCGGATGGTTGTCGCCGCTCGCCGCCTGGAACGCCAGGAACAGCGCCTCGGTCATCGTCCGGCTCGGCAGCACGAACCGCTCGCCCAGGCGGAAGTCGTCGAACCAGCGCTGCTCCGGGACCATGCGATGCCCCGCCGGATCGAACTCGCTCACACCGCGCCCGCCTTGTGCAGCGCGGCGATCTCCGCCTCGCCGTATCCCAGTTCGCTCAGCACGCTGTCGGTGTGCTCGCCCAGGCCCGGCACGTCGCCCATCGACGCCTCGACGTCGGTGAAGGTGAATGGCGGCAGCATCGCGCGCACCGGGCCACCTGGCGTGCTGATCTCGCGCCAGCGGTCACGCGCGCTGAGCTGCACGTGGTCCCACACGTCCTGCGCCTCGTTCAGCCGCCCGTTGGCGATGCCGGCGGCGTCGAGCTTCTTCACCACATCGATCGACGCGATGTCGGCGAAGTAGTCCTCGATCAGTTCGGTCAGTTCGTGGCGGTGCTCGCGGCGGGCGTTGTTGTCGCGGAACCGCGGGTCGATGGCGACCGCCGGCTGCTCCAGCACCTTGGCACAGAACGTCATCCATTCGCGCTCGTTCTGCAGGCCGAAGATGACCTGACCGTCCTTGGTGTGGTGCGCGCCGTACGGCGCCAGCGCCGGGTGGCTGGTAGGCGAGCGCGGCAGAGGCGACCTGGCGTAGGCGACGCGGTACATTGGATACGTCATCCACTCGGCCAGCGCGTCGAGCATGGCGATCTTCACGTTGGCGCCCTCGCCGCTACGGCCGCGGCGGACCAGGGCGGCGAGGATGCCGGACAGCGCATACATGCCGGTGGCGATGTCGGCGACCGAGATGCCGACGCGGGACGGCGTCTCCTCGGTGCCGGTGACGCTGATCACGCCGGCTTCCGCCTGGATCAGCAGGTCGTAAGCCTTCTTCTGGGCGAACGGGCCGCTCTCGCCATAGCCGGAGATGTCGGCCACGATCAGTCCGGGATGGCGCGGCGCCAGGTCGGCATGGCTGAGGCCGAGGCGTTCGGCGGCGCCGGGCGCGAGGTTCTGCAGCAGCACATCGGCGCCGCTGACCAGCCGATCCAGGATCTTCGCCGCCTCGGGATGCTTCATGTCGAGCGACACGCTGCGCTTGCCTCGGTTCAGCCAGACGAAGAAGCTGGCCTGGCCGTGCACGAAGCTGTCGTAGGAGCGGGCGAAGTCGCCCTCGCCCGGGCGTTCGATCTTGATGACATCGGCACCGAGGTCGGCCATGTGGCGGGAGCAGATCGGCGCTGCCACGGCGTGTTCGAGGGCGACGACGCGTATGCCTTCGAGGGGTAGCACGATCCGGTCCGCCTTCCTGGGTTTCCGCTAGGCAGGAAAGCCCCGCGGCGTCGCTGTGTCAAAGCGCGATGGATGTCGCGGCTGACAGTGCGTCGGCGATGCCGGGGGCGCAGGCGAGGATCGCGTTGCCGTTCGTCGCACCATCGTCGGCCATGAACGGGCTGACGCGCGCGCCGGCCTCCGCCAGGATGGCGAGCGCGGCGGCGACATCCCACAGGTTGATGTGCAGCTCGACATAGGCGTCGGTGCGGCCGGCTGCGACATCGGCCAGGCCCAGCGCGCCGGAACCGCCCAGGCGCGGCATGGTGCCGGCGGCGATGATCCGGTCGGCGAGCGCGATGAAAGCCTCGTGCGGGCGGCGGCGCGACCAGCCGAGTTCGATGGTGGCGCGCGCCAGGTCGCTGGTCTCGGCGGCGCGGATCGGCGTGCCGTTCAGCGTGGCGCCGGCGCCGGTGCGGGCAGCGAAGGTCTCATCCAGTGCCGGGGCGACGATGACGCCGATCACCGGGGTGTCGCCGTCGAGGCAGCCGAGTGAGACGCAGAACCGCGTGCCGCCGCGCATGAAGTTGGCGGTGCCGTCGATCGGATCGACCACCCAGCGTAGAGTGCCGATGCGGGCGCTGCCGCCTTCCTCGCCCTGGAAGCCATCGGCCGGGTAGGCCTGTGCCAGGCGTTCGGACAGCAGGCGTTCCACCGCACCGTCGGCCTCGGTGAGCCAGTCCTGCGCGCCTTTCAGCTTTGCGGAGGATGCGCCCGGCGGCGGGCGCATGCGCAGGGCAAGGGCGGCGGCCTCGGTGGCAAGCCGGACGGCGGTGTCGAAGCGGTCGGCGAGTGCGGTCATCTTATCCCCGCGCGCATGAAGCTCTGCACAAACTGCCGCTGGAACAGCAGGAACGCCACCAGCAATGGCGCGCTGGTCATCAATGTGGCGGCGGTGACGATGGACCAGTCGATGCCCTGGTCGGTGGTGGCGAACACCGCGAGGCCCACGGTCAGCGGTCGCGTGGTCACCGAGTTGGTAATCACCAGCGGCCACAGGAAGTTGTTCCAGTGGTAGCTGACGGAGACCAGGCCGTAGGCGATGTAGGTGGGCTTTGCCAGCGGCACATAGACCCGCCACAGCCGCGCCAGCAGACCGCAGCCCTCCAGCCGCGCCGCATCGTCCAGCGGCTGCGGGATGGTGAGGAAGGTCTGCCGCAGCAGGAAGATGCCGAACGCGGAGCCGAGATACGGCAGCGCGATCGCCAGGATGGTGTCGGCCAGGTGGAGGTGCACCAGGGTGCGGTAGTTCTCGACCAGCAGCACATCGGGCATCACCATGAGCTGCAGCAGCACGACGGCGAACAGCAGGTCGCGGCCGGGAAAGGTCAGCCGGGCGAAGGCGAAGGCCGCCAGGGTGCAGAGCACGAACTGCGCGGCCAGGATCAGCGTGACCAGCATGACCGTGTTCAGCAGGTAGCGGGTGAACGGTGCGGCCTGCCAGGCAGATGTGATGTTGGCCAGGGTCAGCGGGGCGAGCGGCGCGAAATGCGTGGCGTAGATGGCGGGATGGAAGGCGGTCCATGCCGCATACAGCAGCGGCAGCATCCAGATCAGGCCGAGCAGCCAGGCGCCAAGGGTCTCCAGGAAGCGGCCGATCGGCGTGTGGTCGGCGACCATCATCGGTAGTGCACCCGGCGGCCGAGTACGCCGAACTGGAATGCTGCGGCGAGCGCCATGATGGCGAGCAGCACCACCGTGGCGGTTGCCGCGGCTGCGGTGTCCCAGAAGCGGAAGCCAGCCTCGTAGACATAGTAGAGCAGTAACGTGGTGGCGTTGTCCGGACCGCCGCGCGTCATGACCACGATGTGGTCGATCACCCTGAATGCGTTGATCACCGCGTTGACCATGACGAACAGCGAGGTCGGCATCAGCAGCGGCAATGTGACGCGGCGGAAGTAGTTCCAGCGGGAGGAGCCTTCTAGCGCGGCGGCCTCGCGCAGATCCGCCGGCATGGTCTGCAGCGCGGCCAAATAGAAGATCATGAAGAAGCCGGCTTCCTTCCACACTGCCACGGCAATCATCGCCGGCAGTGCGGTGGAGGCATCGCCCAGCCAATTGTGCCGGCCGCCGCCGAACACTGCGATGATGCGGTCGAACAAGCCGTAGTCCGGCGTGTAGAAGAACATCCAGATGTTGGCGACGGCGATCATCGGCAGCATCGTGGGCAGGAAGTAGGCCATGCGCAGCACCGCCCGACCGGGCAACGCCTCGTTGACGGCGAGCGCCATCAGCAGGGCGAGGATGATGGAGGCCGGAATAGTGGCGACGGCGTACCAGGCGTTGTTGCGCAGCGCCTGCCAGAACACCGGATCGTCCATCAGGGCGAGGTAGTTGTCGGCGCCGACGAACGGCGCCGGCCGGCTGCCATGCGGCGTGGCGTAGAGGCTGTCGATGAGCGTGGCGATCGCCGGCCAATGGGTGAAGGCCACAAGCAGGACGATGGCGGGCAGCAGCAGCAGGTAGGCGTGGATGGTCTCGCGCCGCATGCCCGCCATGTGCGGTCAGCCGTTCTTGTATGGCCGCAGGATGCGATCCGCTTCGGTCTGCGTGTCGGCCATTGCCTGGGCCGGCGACTTGCTGCCGTTCAGGCAGGACTGGATGTTGTCGGTCAGCGCCTTGTAGACGCGTTGGTTCTCATGCACCGACAGCTCACCGGTCGCCACCGGCAGGAAGGTGCGCGCGACGTTGGCCGCCGGCACCTTGGCGATGAAGTCCTTCAGCGTCTGGGTGTCATAGGCCGCCGGGCTGGTGGCGATGTAGCCGGTGCGCATCGACCAGTCTGCCGCACGGTCCGGCTGGCTGACCCAGCGGGCAAACTTCAGGCTGGCCGCACGCTCGGCCGGGCTGGCGTTCTTGAAGAAGTACATGTTGCCGCCGCCCACAACGGTGTGCGGCGAGTTCTTGCCGGCGAGCCCCGCCACGCCCAATGGGAAGGTCGTCTTTGCGCGGAAGTTCGGCAGGCCGCCGGTGGTGAATTGGATGATCGCCGCGTTCTCCTGCAGGAAGTCCGGCGTCAGGTCTCCCCAATTGGTCACGCCGTCCGGCGTCGCATGATGCTCCGCGGCCAGGCTGCGCCAGAACGCGATCGCTTCGATGGTCTTGGGCTGGTTGAAGTACACCTCGGTGCCGGCCTCGTTCATCAGCTTCTGCTCGGCCTGGTTCACGAGCGCACCGAATGTCCACTGCGCATTGCCGAGATCGGCGGCCATCTTGATGCCCCATCGCGTCACGCGTCCTGACGCGTCGCGCTTGGTCAGCTTCTCCGCCGTCGCCGCCAGATCAGCCCAGGTCGTCGGGAACTTCTCGGGATCCAGGCCGGCATCCTGGAATGCTGCCTTGTTGTAATAGAAGATCGCGGTCGAACGCTGGAACGGCACCGACCAGGTTTTCCCGTCAGCATGGCTGTTCGCCATGAAGGCGGGATAGAAGCCGTCGAGCCACTTCTTCGCATCGGCATCCAGGCCAATCTCGTCCAGCGACACAAGGATGTCCTGATCCTGCAGGCTGTGCATTTCGGCTGCCAGCAATACGGCGAACTGCGGACCGGTGCCGGCCTTGATGGCAGCCAGCGCCTTGATCAGGGTCTGGCTGTAGTCGCCGGCATACACCGCCTCGACGGCAATGCCGTTCTCCTGCTGGAAGTCCTTGCAGAGACTATCGACAATTGCCTGCAGCGGGCCGCCCACGGCGATCGGGAAGTAGAAGGTCAGCTTCTGCACGGACTGGGCGCGCAGGATGGCGGGTGCAGCGAGCACGCTGGCCCCAGTGGCCAGCAACATGCGGCGACGGATCATGGAAGCTCCCCCTTTTGTTGGTTGGTTACCGGTGAAACGGTCGCAACAGCCGTGCAGCCGTGGCCTGTGCTTCGGTCAGTGCCGCATCGGGCGCCTTGCGCCCGAGTAACGCGGCTTGCAGGCCGTCGTTCAGCGCCTGCGTTACCCGTTGATTGTCGTGCGTTGACAACTCGGCTACGGCGTACTGCAGTTGATCGCGCGCCACGGAAGCGGCCGGGAAATCGGCGACATATTTGCGCATCGCCGGCGTATCCCAGGCCCGCGGATTGGTCGCGACGTACCCGGTATCGATACCCCACTGCGCAGCGCGCTCCGGGCTGCTGATCCAGCGGAGGAAGCGCAGCGCTGCTTCGCGCTGCGGCTCGCTGGCGGTCTTGAACAGGTAGAAATTGCCGCCGCCCGTCGGCGAGCCGCGCTGCCTGCCCGCGGGCAACATGCCCACGCCGAACGGAAACTTCGCATTGGCGCGAATGTTGGAAAGGTTGCCCGTGGTGGTCCAGATCATCGCCACCTTCTGCTCGAGGAAGTCGCGCGGCGTTGTGCCCCACTCGACAATACCCGGCGGATGCGCCTGGTACTTTCCCGCCAGGTCGATCCAGTAGCGCAGCGCCTCGACGCAGGGGGGACTGGCGAAGTCGGTCTCGGTGCCGTCGGCATTCGCCAGCGTACCGCCGGCCTCGGTCACAAGTGCCTGGTACAGCCAGTAAGTGAAGCCGGTGGCAGGTATCTGCACGCCCCAGCGATCCACGCTGCTGCCGTTCCGTTTGGTCAGCTTCTCGGCATATGCGGCATGCTCAGCCCACGTGGCGGGCGGATGCTCAGCATCGAGCCCGGCATCCTGAAACGCCGCCTTGTTGCAATACAGCACAATGGTCGAACGCTGGAATGGCACGCCCCAGGTATGACCGTTGATCTCGCCATTCCTCAGAAACGCCGGGTAGAAGCTGCGCAGCCAGGCACGGTCAGCATCGCCGCCGGCCAGGGTATCGAAGGGCACGATCAGATCATCGTCAATCAGCGAAAACGCATCGGTGGACAGCAGCACCGCCATCTGCGGACCGGCATTCGCCTTCAGTGCGGTCTGTGCCTTGGTCAGCGTATCCTGATAGGTCCCGGCATAGATCGGCGTGATCTTGATGGCCGGATTCTCGCGCTGAAAGTCCGCAGCATACCCGTCGATGATCCTGGTGATCGGTCCGCCGACCGCCACCGGGAAGTAAAAGCTGATCTCGGTCGCAGTCTCTGCGGCGCGCAAAACTGCCGGCAGCGCCAGCGTCGCGGCCGCACCCTGCAGCAAGTGGCGACGAGTCGATCTGATCATGCGCGAACCGCCTCCTGCGCGGCTGTGACGCCCTCGCTATGGCGGCGACCGGTGGTCGCATCGAACAGGTGGATCGTCTCGTCGCTGGAAAGCCGCACCGGCGCGCCGTCGGCCAGCACAACGCGACCGGGAAGCCGCGCCAGCATCGTCACGTCGCCGACCGCGCAGGCGAGAACCGTATCGGCGCCGAGATACTCCGCGTGCTTCACCGATGCGGGGATGCCGTGATCTGCGAGCCTGATGCTCTCGGGACGGATGCCGCCCAACCACTCACCTGTGACGGGAGGCGCCAGGACCGGACCGCCGGTGCCGCGCAACACCATGCCGGCGCCGCGACGTTCCAACGGAAACAGGTTCATCGGCGGGGTGCCGATGAAGCTTGCGGCAAAACTGGTCGCAGGCCGCGCGTAAACCTCGGCCGGCGGCGCGTCCTGCTCGATGTGGCCGTCGCGCAGCAGGACAATCTGGTCGGCCATTCCCATGGCCTCGGTCTGGTCGTGCGTCACGTACAGCATGGTAATCCCCAGCCTGCGCTGCAGCGACAGGATCTCCCGACGCATGTCGGCGCGAAGCTGCGCGTCAAGGTTCGACAACGGTTCGTCCATCAGGCAGACCGGGGTCTCGGCAACAATTGCCCGGCCAAGTGCGACACGTTGCTGCTGTCCGCCGGAGAGCTGGCCGGGCCTGCGCTCGAGCAGGTGCCCGATGCCGAGGATCTCCACCGCGCGAGCCAGCCGGCGCGCGCGCTCGGGCGCTGGCACGCGACGTGCCCTCAGGCCAAAGACGATGTTCTCGGCAACGCTCAGGTGGGGGAACAGGGCATAAGACTGGAACACCATCGCGACGCCGCGCGCCGCCGGCGGCAGATTGGTCACGTCACGGCCGGCGATCTCCACACGGCCGCCGCTCGCAGTCTCCAAACCCGCGACGATGCGCAGGCATGTCGTCTTGCCACACCCGGATGGACCCAGCAGGACCGTGAAGCTGCCGGGTGGGACGTCGATCGAGACCCGGTCCAACGCAGACGCCATACCCCAGCGCCGGCTGACTCCGATCAGCCGCACCGACGCACCTGCCGGTAGGGGTCCCGACGCTGCCTGGGGTGGTTCGTCGCGGAGCATGAACGCGATCTCGTTCTCAGGACGGATGGGCAATCTGCACAGCGAATCGTCATTCCGGCAAGCTGTGCAGACGCACTCCGCGGTGGCGTTTGGATGAAACCAGCATTGATCTTCGGCGCGCGGCGGGGAATGTTGCCGGCATGTCCATCCTGTCTGGTCATGCCCGAGTCGCCGGGATTGCCGGCTGGCCCGTCACGTATTCCCGCTCGCCGCGGCTGCATGGGTTCTGGCTGCAGCGCCATGGGATCGACGGTGCGTATCTCCCCCTGCGAATCCGGCCGGGGGACCTCGCGACCGCCATGCGCGGCCTGCTGGTGGCCGGGTTTGCCGGCGCCAATGTCACCATCCCGCACAAGCTCGCGGCGTTCGAAATCTGCGATTCGGTGGATGACACCGCGCGGCGCGCCGGCGCTGTCAATACGCTAGTGTTTGACGACGGCAGGATCGCCGGCAGCAACACCGACGGCTACGGGTTCATTGCCAATCTTCGCTGCCACGGTGTGGATCCGGCCGCCGGTCCGGCGCTGCTGCTCGGTGCAGGCGGTTCGGCGCGCGCTGTTGCCGCGGCGCTGCAGGATGCAGGGACGACTGTCACCGTGGCAAACCGG
This sequence comes from Acetobacteraceae bacterium, assembly GCA_036265005.1. Taxonomy (GTDB): domain Bacteria; phylum Pseudomonadota; class Alphaproteobacteria; order Acetobacterales; family Acetobacteraceae; genus JAMXLO01. The sequence continues at coordinate 27,921 of DATAPW010000069.1, forward strand.
ACGCGTGCACGGGCAGAGGCCCTGGCCCGCGATCTGCCCGGGCTGCGGATCGCCGATTGGGATCTCAGGGTCGCGACGCTTAAAGACCACGCGCTCGTGGTGAACACCACGCCGCTCGGGATGGTGGGGCACGGAGCGCTGGACCTCGACCTGTCACGCGCTCCGCCATCACTGGCGGTCGCCGACAATGTGTATGTGCCGCTGGAAACGCCATTGCTCTCTGCCGCGCGAGCCCGCGGACTGCGCACGGTGGAGGGGCTTGGCATGCTGCTGCACCAGGCCGTTCCCGGGTTTCGCGCCTGGTTCGGGGTCGAACCTCAGGTCGATGAGGAGCTTCGCAGCTTCGTGGCCGCGGACCTGCCGATACGATGATCGTTCTCGGCCTGACGGGCGGCATAGGCATGGGCAAATCGACCGCGGCCGCCGCGTTCCGCCGGGCCCGTATTCCGGTATTCGACGCGGATGCCGCAGTGCACAAACTGCAAGCGCGGGGCGGACGCGCGGTTCGCGTCATCGAAGCGGCGTTTCCCGGTACGGTACGGGACGGCGCAGTGGACCGGAGGGCGCTGCGGAATGCTGTGCTGGGCAAGCCGGATGCACTTGCCCGCCTGGAGCACATCCTACATCCCATGGTCGAACAGGAGGAACGCGCCTTCGTCGCCCGCGCCAGACGGCGCGGCCTCCGAGCCGTCGTGCTCGACATTCCACTGCTGTTCGAAACCGGCGGCGACAAGCGCGTCGATCGGATCGTTGTCGTTTCGGCGCCGCGCGCGGTGCAGATGCATCGTGTCCGCTCGCGCAGGCAAATGAACGCCGCAGATGTCGCTGCGGTGATCGCACGCCAGATGCCGGATGCCGAGAAACGCCGGCGGGCGGACCTGATCGTACGGACCGGCCTGTCCCGGCGACATTCACTCAAGGCAATCAGCCGACTGATCAAGGAGGTTCGCGCTTGACCCGCGCCATCCTGTTCGACACGGAAACCACGGGCCTGGAGCCGCACCTCGGACACCGGCTTATCGAGGTGGCAGCGCTGGAATTGCTGAATGATCTACCAACCGGTCGGCATTTCCACGCAATGATCCATCCCGAGCGCGACATACCCGAAGACGCGACGCGCATTCACGGGTTCACTTTGGCGCACCTGACGGACAAGCCACGATTTGCCGAAATCGTCGATGACATGCTGGCGTTCTTCGGCGACGGACCGCTGATCGCACATAATGCGCCGTTCGATTTCGGCTTCCTGAATGCCGAACTCGGTCGGATCGGTCTGCCGACCCTGCTGCCCGCGCGGATGATCGACACACTCGCGCTGGCCAAGACACGATTTCCGGGAATGCCGAACAGCCTGGACGCGCTCTGCCGACGCTTCGCAATCGATCTCAGCGCGCGCACGACCCATAACGCGCTGCTCGATTGCCGACTGCTGGCTGAAGTCTATGTCGAACTGACCGGTGGGCGGCAGCGCGGGCTGTCATTGGCGGCAGAAAAGGCGGCAGCCGAGCTTGTCGTCTATACGCACACCGGACATCGCACGCCGCGGCCGATGTTGCCCAGTGCGGGGGAGCTTGCCGCGCACGCGGTATTCATCGGAAGACTGAAGGATCCGGTCTGGACGCAGCCTTGAATCTGCCTGTAGCTCAGGCGACGGCTGCGGTGCCGCCCTGGGCCTGGGCGCGACGTGCCTGCCACAGCGCGACGAAGTCGATCGGCTGCAGGAGGACGGGCGGAAAGCCGCCATCGCGGGTCACATCCGAGAGGATGTTGCGGGCGAACGGGAACAGGATGCGCGGGCATTCCACCAGCAGCACCGGCTCGATCGCATTGTCCGGCAGGCCGCTCAGAGTGAACACACCGGCATAGGTCAGTTCGGCGACGAACACGGTCGGCGGCACCGCCGCTGCCTGGCCGTTGGCCTGCGGCGTCGCCGCCTCATGGGCCTCGGCGCGGATCATGATCGCAACCTCGAAGACGCTCTGGCCCTCCTGGACGCGGCGTGCCTGCACATCCAGGTTGATGTTCACCTGGGGCTGCGCGCGAAGCTGGGAGTACACCTGGGGAGCACCAGGCACCTCGAAGGACAGGTCCTTGACGTACTGGATATTGACGACAAGCGGCGGCGTCTGAGCCTGGCCGGCCGCCTGTGGGGGAGTGGTCGTCTCGGACATTACAGTCTCCGTGTCATTTCACTGGGGGCACACTGGGGAGGCATAGAGGCCTGCGCGGCCGGGCGGGTAGCACGGATGGGCGGGCGGCGCCACATTGTTTGGCGCCGTCAGTCAGGCGCGCCAGGTGATCTCCCCGGGCGCCGTTCCGGTCGGATCGCAGCGCAGCCACTGGCCGTTCATCACGCTCGTGCCGGTCAATGACAGGATGAAGCCCCAATGGCTTATCACGAGTGTGTCCGACCAATCCGGCAGGGCTGCCATTTCGGCACGGAACAGCGAAGCCCGATTGACCACCGATGCAGCCGGCTCCTCAATGGCTGGCCACCAGACTTCGTCGATGGTTGAAAAGTCATGCTCCGGCCATGCGCGCTCCAGTTCGGCGCGGGGCGTCCCGACATCGCAGGCGAAGGCGTAGCGCTCACGCACGATCGGATTGATCAGCACCTTCACGCCAAGCGCCTTGGCAATCGGCGCGGCGGTCTGCAGCGCTCGTGTGTAGGGGGATGCAATAATCCGGGTGATGCGCTGGTCGGCCAGCAGGCGGACTGCCTCGGTCGCCTGCATGTGGCCGAGTTCGGTCAACCGCGCGTCGATGATGCCCGGATCCCGGCGAGTGGCGGTAAAATGCAGGTTGAATTCGCTCTGCCCGTGGCGCAGCAGGATCATGTGGCGGGCAATACAGGCCGGTTCGGCCGCCCGCAACCCCGCCCGGACGCGAGAATGATTTGTGTCAGGGGCGGCGCGCCCTTATCTGTTGAGGGTTAGGAGAGTGATGATGGGCGCGAGCAGCGGTTTTCCGATCGACCTGATCCTGTTCGGGATGATTGCGGCCTTCCTGGTTCTGCGCCTGCGCAGCATCCTGGGCCGGCGGACCGGATTTGAGCGCCAGGCGCCGCCCTACCAGGCGCCGGCCGGGCAGCCGACGCCCGGGCCGGTGATCGACGGCCACGCGGAAGCTGTCGCGCCGGCGGCGGCACGCGCCCTGCCGGATCCGGCCAGCCCGCTCGGCCAGTCACTGGCCCGTATGCACTCGATCGACCGGACATTCGATCCGACGGCGTTCCTTGACGGCGCTGAGAAGGCGTTCCGGATCATCGTGACCGCGTTCGCCTCCGGGGACCGGGTAACTTTGCGGGGCCTGCTGTCCGATGACACCTATAACGCCTTCGAGCAGGCGATCACCGGGCGCGAGACAGCCGGTTACACCCAGGTCAGCGCGATCCACGGCATTCACAGCGCGACGATCGAGAATGCGGAACTGCGTGGCAATGTCGGACTGATCACGGTCCGCTTCGTGTCTGACCAGACCAGTCTGACCCAAGACAAGGACGGGCACCCGGTTACCGGAACCGACGCCGTGACCGAGATCACCGACGTCTGGACCTTCGAGCGCGACCTGGGGACCCGCGATCCGGTCTGGCGCCTGGTATCCGCCAGCAGCGCCTGATGGCGAGCGCTTCCGCCTGACCCATGGAGCAGATCGCCGCGGCCGAACTGTCCCGGTTATCTGGTGCGCACCGGCTGATCTGCGGCGATTGCCTGACCGTACTGCCGACACTGGCGGCTGGGACGGTGGATGTCGTTGTGACGTCTCCGCCTTATAACCTCGGAATAGCCTATCGCGGCTACGACGACAGGCGGGCTGAGGAAGACTACCTGGATTGGCTGATCCGCGTGGCGACTGAGATCCGCCGGGTGATGAAGGAAGACGCGTCATTCTTCCTCAACATCTCAGGCTCATCCAGCGCGCCGTGGTTACCGTTCGAATTGATCGTCCGTCTGCGGCCATTGTTTGTCCTGCAGAACCACATCACCTGGATCAAGTCGATCGCCACCAAGCGCGATTCTGTCGGGCACTTCAAGCCGGTGGGCGGCCAGCGTTTCCTGCACCACAATCACGAGCATATCTTCCATCTGACTTTGTCAGGCGATGTGAAGCTCGATCGACTGGCGATCGGCGTGCCATTCAAGGACAAATCGAACATCGCGCGCAGAGGCCACGCCAGGGACCTGCGGTGTCGCGGTAACACGTGGTTCATTCCGTACGACACGGTGCAGAGCAAGGCGGCGAAGTTTCATCATCCCAGCACGTTCCCAGTGGCGCTGCCGCGCTGGTGCATCCGCTTGCATGGCCGCAAGAAGACGGTGGCGCTGGATCCGTTCATGGGGACCGGCACGACGATGGTGGCGGCCCAACTCGAAGGTGCCAGTGGCATCGGGATCGACATGGATCCCGCTTACGTGGCCATAGCACAGGCCCGGCTGGTGGAAGCCGGCCACGTCCAGGATGCCCTGACTGGTCTCTGAACCGATCGCATTCTACAGTCGTCGCATGCCACCCAGCAGACCGCGCGTCGCCCTGTTCGTCACATGTCTGGTCGATCTGCATCGCCCTTCGATCGGCTTCGCCGCAATCAGACTACTGGAACAGGCCGGCTGTCAGGTCGAGGTGCCGCGCGCGCAGACCTGCTGCGGTCAGCCGGCCTATAATTCCGGTGACCGTGCCACGACCCGTGACCTCGCCGAGGGCATTCTCGATACGTTCGGTGGCTATGATTACGTGGTTGTGCCATCCGGTTCCTGCGGTGGGATGCTGAAGCATCATGTGCCGCACCTGTTCGACGATGATCCGAACCTTCGCGCGCGCGCCGATGCACTATCCGAGCGCACATTCGAGTTGGTCAGTTTCCTGACCGAGGTGATCGGCATCGACCGCCTGCCGGGCCGATATGTAGGCGGCGCTGTCACCTATCACGACAGTTGTTCGGGTCTTCGCGAACTTGGCATTAAACGGCAGCCACGCGATCTGCTGCAGGCGATGGGCGCTACCGTCACCGAGATGGCCGATGCAGAAGTGTGCTGCGGTTTCGGCGGTACGTTCTGCGTGAAGTATCCCGACATTTCAGTTCGCATGGTCTCCGACAAGGTGCGGGAGATTGCCGCCACCGGCGCGGAGACAGTGCTCGCCGGCGACCTGGGCTGCCTGCTGAACATCGCCGGGCGGCTGCAACGCGAGGGCCACCGCATCAAGGTGCGCCACATCGCAGAGGTCCTTGCCGGTATGACCGGACAAGTGCCGCCCATTGGCGAGGGGCATCAATAGCGCTGGCTGACCGCGACCTCGTTGCCTCAGGCGCTGCTCGGCCTATCGCCGTCGCACATTGTCAGTGACCGCGCAGGATCTGACTGAGGAACAGCTTCAGACGATCCGTCTGCGGATCTTCGAACATGCGCTGCGGCGCCCCACTCTCGACGATTTCGCCACGGTCCATGAAGACGACACGGTCAGCGACCTGACGCGCGAAGCCCATTTCGTGCGTGACGCAGACCATTGTCATACCGGACTCGGCGAGCTCGATCATCACGTCGAGCACCTCTTTGATCATCTCGGGATCCAGCGCCGAGGTGGGTTCGTCGAACAGCATGATCTTCGGACGCATGCACAGTGCACGTGCGATGGCGACGCGCTGCTGCTGTCCGCCGGACAGTTGGCCCGGATACTTCTTCGCCTGCTCGGGGATCTTCACCCGGGTCAGGAAATTCATCGCCAGTTCCTCGGCTTCCGCCTTGGGCGTCTTGCGCACCCAGATCGGCGCCAGCGTGCAGTTCTCCAGGATTGTCAAATGCGGAAATAGGTTGAACGACTGGAACACCATGCCGACTTCGCGGCGGATGGTATCGAGCGACCGCAGATCGTCCGTCAGCTCAGTACCATCGACGATGATCTTGCCTTCCTGATGCACCTCCAACCGGTTGATGCAGCGGATCATGGTGGACTTGCCGGAACCGGACGGCCCGCAGACCACCACGCGCTCCTTCTCCGCCACCGTCATGGATACCTCGCGCAGTACATGCAGCGAGCCGTACCACTTGTTCACCTTGTCCATCACGATGATCGGCGGCCCCTTGGTGTCGGCCAAGTGAGGAATGACGTGGTCGGATACGGCAGCCTGGCTCATCGTGGTATCCCTTGGTTAGCGGCGGCGGGCGCGGTCGAGTTCACGCTCCAGACCGCGACTGTATTGCGACATGGCGAAACAGAACGCGATGTAGATGACAGCGAGCATCAGATAGACCTCGGTGGAGAAGCTCTGCCAAGGAGGATCAGTCAGCGCGATCTTTCCCATGTTGAGCAGATCGAACAGACCGACGATCAGCACCAGCGAGGTATCCTTGAAGAAGCCGATGAAGGTGTTGACCAGCGGTGGAATCACCAGACGCAGAGCCTGCGGCAGGATTATGAAACCGGTCTTCTTCCAATAGCTGAGGCCGAGCGCATCGGCTGCCTCGGCCTGTCCCTTCGGCAAGGCCTGCAATCCGCCACGCACCACTTCGGCAAGGTAAGCCGCGGCGAACAGGATAATTGCAATCTGCGCGCGGAGCAGCTTATCGATATTGACGCCCTCTGGCATGAACAGCGGGAACATCACACTGGCCATATACAGGAGAGCGACCAGAGGAACGCCGCGGATCAGCTCCACATATAACACGCAGAGGAACTTCACTGCGGGCAGCTTGGTCGAACGGCGCCCAAGTGCGACCAGCACGGCAAGCGGAAAGGCAAAGGCCAGGCCGAATGTCGCGAGGATCAAGGTCAATGGCAGGCCGCCCCAGTAATCCTCGGTGACCGGCGTCAGGCCCAACACGCCACCCCACATCAGCACAAAGATACCCACCAGCGTGGCAATCCATATCAGCGCGAGTTCTTTCCGCCAGAATCGCCGCATTGCCGAAACGACATAGAGTCCGATGAATAATGCAACGCAGATCGCCGGCCGCCATTGCTCGTCATAAGGGAAGCGGCCGAACAGGATCAGCCGATACTTGTCGCGGATGATGGCCCAGCACGCGCCGATGCCTTTGGCGTTCTGGCAGGCGGTGGTGTCCGCCACGCCCTGCTGGTTGTATGGCACCTCCCATACTGCGTGGATCAGACCCCAACTGATGATTTCGAATACTAATCGCAGGATCAGGTAACCCAGCACCAACGTAACAGCAGTGGACCACCACGAGCCGAACAGGTTGGCGCGCGCCCAGGCCCACGGGCCGACAATTGACGATGGCGGCTGTTCGCGCGGAGCGGCGTAACCGGGATCAGCGCCGACAACGGTATCGCTCATGCTCAGCGCTCCACCAGCGCGATGCGCGCGTTGTACCAGTTCATGAACAGGCTGATCGACAGGCTGATGGTGAGATAGACCGCCATGATATAGGCGACGGCTTCGATCGCCTGCCCGGTCTGGTTCATTGTGGTGCCAGCGATCGACATGACGTCCTGGAAGCCGATTGCCACCGCCAATGAGCTGTTCTTGGTGAGGTTCAGGTACTGGCTGGTCATCGGCGGTACGATGATGCGCATTGCCTGCGGCAGGATGATCTTCCGCAACACCGTGCCGCGCCGCAGACCCAGCGCGCCGGCCGCCTCCCACTGCCCTTGCGCAACCGCCTGGATGCCGGAGCGGACGATCTCAGCAATGTAAGCTGCCGTGTAGATGACCAGCCCCAGGAGCAAGGCGAAGAATTCAGGATTGACCTTGCCGCCACCCTGGAAATTGAACCCCCGTAGCGTGGGCATATCGAGATGGAAAGGTGCGCCGAGCGCGGACCAGACTACCAGTGGCAGGCCGATGATGAGTGCCAGCCCGATCGGCCAGACAGCCGGCCGCTGACCCGTTGCCTCCTGCCGCCGTGTTGCATGCCGGCTCCAACCGACGGTGAGGACGATGCCGAGCACCATGGCGACCAGGGCCCACGTATCGGCGGACTGCCACTCCAGTTCCGCCAGCATGGCACCGCGATTGGACAGGTAGATCAGGCTGCCGATGTGCCAGGCCTGCTTCGGCGCAGGCAGCGTCTGCAGAACCGAATACCAGAAGAACAACTGCAAAAGCAGCGGGATGTCGCGCAGCGTCTCGACATAGAAGCCCGTCAGCTTGGCAAGCAGGAAGTTGTGCGACAGACGGCCAATCCCGATCAGCGTGCCAAGAATGGTGGCCAGCACGATGCCGATCACGGCAATCTGCAGCGTGTTCAGAATGCCGATAATGAGGGCCGTACCAAAGGTATCGACTGACGGATTATAAGGTATCAGCGACTCAGCGATGGGAATCCCGGCGACGCGCCCAAGGAACGCAAAGCCGGTGGCGATATGGCGAGCGGCGAGGTTGCGGTTGGTGTTACCGATCAGATACCAGGCCACCAGCACGACAATACCGACGATGACAACCTGCCAGACGATGGAACGGAAAACCGGATCCGACCAGGACAGACGCAGCGCCTTCTTCGGCGCGGCACGCGCTCCGATCAGGCGAGGATCGGCAGTTGCTCCAGACATGGCTTTGCGTGCCCCCTTATCGTCGTGCCGCAGCGTCCCTGTTCCGTGCGTGCACCTGTTCGGATGGGACTGTGCGGCAATCGCACGGACAAGATCAACCTGCCAGACAGATGATGTGAAAAGAGGGCCGCCCGGGTTCGCCCCGGACGGCCCTCGGTGCGGTGGCGTCGAGAGAGCCTCAGCGGATCGGCGGGGCGTACTGCAGTCCGCCCTTGGTCCAGAGGTTGTTGATGCCGCGCTGGACACCCATCGGGGTGATGTTGCGGTCCCATACCTCGCCTAGATTGCCGACCTGCTTGATCACGTTGTAGGCCCACTTGTTATCGACGCCGAGCGCCTTGCCCATGTCACCCTCGATCCCGAGCAGGCGACGGATATCGGGGTCGGTGCTGTTCGCGAACGTGTCAATGTTCTGGCTGGTGATGCCCTTCTCCTCGGCGGTGATCATCGCGATGAAGGTCCAGCGGACCAGGTCGAACCACTTGTCGTCACCCTTGCGGACCATGACGCCGAGCGGTTCCTTGCTGATGATCTCGGGCAGAAGTGTGAGGTCCTGCGCCTTCGGGCCTTGGCTGAAGCGGAATGTTGCCAGCGCAGAGGCATCGGTCGAGTAGGCATCGCAGCGTCCCGACAGGAATGCTCCCTGAATTTCGGCAAGGTCCTGGATCAGGATCGGGGTGAACTTCATGTTGTTCAACCTGAAGTAGTCGTTGATTGCCAACTCGGTACTCGTGCCGGGCTGAACGCAAATGGTGGCGCCATCCATTTCCTTGGCCGACTTCACGCCCGACGAACCCTTCACCAGGAAACCGGTGCCGTCATAGTAGTTTACCCAAGCGAACTCGAGACCGAGGTTGCCCTCACGGCCCAGCGTCCAGGTGGTGCTACGCGATAGCATATCGACTTCGCCCGACTGCAGCGCAGTGAAACGATTCTGCGTCGTGGTCGGAACAAACTTAACCTTGTTGACGTCACCGAGTGCGGCAGCGGTGACCGCCCGGCAGGAATCCGCATCGATGCCGCGCATCACGCCCTGGCTGTCCGGCAAGGAGAATCCCGGCACCTGGCCCGAAATACCGCACAGGACCTGGCCTCTCCCGCGCGCCGCATCGAGTGTCGCCGAACCGGAGCCTTGTGCGGCCGCCGGCCAAGTGCCGCCGGCCAGCAACACACCAGCCAATACAGCACTGAAGCACATGAACGATGAGCGCCTCATGAACGATAACTCCCCTGGTCGATGCGGGCGGGCGCCCGCGGATCGGCCGACTGTGCGATGCGCGAGAAACAAGATCAATGGCGACCGCGACGCGAACTACCCTTCGCGCAGCCCACCCCGCCGCAACCCATCGGCATAAAGCGCGAGGTCGGCGCCACGGGTCATCGGCGATCGCTCGATCGCATTCCTCACTGAAAAACCGGGCTCCAGCAAAACCAGCCTTTCGAGCACGCGGGTGGCTTCCTGGTCATGACGAAGTTGCCCGAGTGTCGCGAGGTAGCCCTTGTAGCTCGACGAACAGCCAGGATTAAGTTCGACCGCCCGCCGCCCTATGGCTGCCGCATTGTCGAATTCTCCGCGCAGGAAATGCGGCATCATCAGCGCCATATCAAAGAAGAACGCATGTGGATCATGGGGCGAGAGCCGTTGCGCCTGAGCGATGCGCTCGATCGCATCCTCGTGGTGCCCGAGGTAACTGTGGGCGAGACCTGAGAAACACCACGCCAACGGCAGGTTCGGATTCAGCGAAAGCGCTCGCTCATGCAGGGTGCAGCCTTCCTGGGCGCGCTTGTATAAGAATGCGCGGACATGTCCGACCAGCGCCAGGGCCCGCGCATCGCCTGGATCGAGTGTAACGGCCCGCTCCGCCAACTCGCCGGCGCGGAGTGTCGCTGTCACCGGATCCGTTGCCCAGCCCTGGCCTACCAGGAACAGATGCCAGTAGGCCCACCAGGCGTGTGCTGCCGCATTGCCGGGCTCAATCTCCACGGCTGACGCCAGAAGTTCCCCCGCGGCGTGGAAACCCAATGGTTCCAGCCGGTAGATCGCCGGAATCGCTCGGAGTACCAGATCGTGCGCGGTGCGGTCGTAGGTATTGCGGGCAACCAGCCGATCGCCTTCACGCAGCAGCAACTCGGGATCGATCTGCGCAGCCAGTTCAGCGGCGATCTCGCCTTGCAGCGTCAGTGCGTCGGCCAGCTCCCTATCGAAGCAACGCGCCCAGATCACCCTGCCCCCGGAATGGACATCAAGCAGGCGGGCGATAATCCGGACGCGCTTCCCCGAACACTGTAATGTACTGTCGAGGACAACATCCACGCTGTGCTCTTTCCGCGCTGCCCCAGCCGGCTTCCCATCGCCCGCGCCAATGGCCGACGTCGTGCCGACGATGCAGGAAATCCAGCGGAACCGCGACAGCGCGACAGTTATCTCCTCGGCAAGACCGAGGAAGAGGCCACCCAAGCCATTACTGTCCAACGGGCGCGGCGGCAGAATGGCGAGTCGAATACCCGATGCCATGCCGCGGCGCTGCGTTTTGCGGGCATTGCCGGACTGCGCAGGAGTCATGCTTTCGACAAGCGCGCGTGTCTCGTCCGAAACCGGCAGACCGGCTTGTGACAAGCTGGCAGTGCAACGCTCGAAGGCAACCCTGACGGCGGCATAATCGCGCTGATTACCGTATGCGCGGATCAGCGCCTGCCAAGCGCCCTCATGGACCCTGTCGATCGACAGTAATTGTTCGGCGGCAGCGATCTTGCCAATGATTTCGCTTTGGACGGCGAGAAGTCCCTCAGCCACCGACCGCGCTCGCTGAGCGACTTGCTGGCGCTCCGCCGCCAGCCAAAGGTCGAATGCCGGATCAAGCCCGCTGAGATCGTCGAGCAACGTTGGCTGGAACAGATCCAGCGTTGCCGGCTGGGAAACCGTGGCTCGGGCAAGCGCGCAGGCATCGACCCACAGACGATCATCGAGGAGCATGAGGCAATTGCGGTCGGCTTGCAGCAGCGCGCGTGCGATCGGTCCCAAGGCGAGTTGCAGTTCGTGCAGTGATTGTCGCAGGGACCCGCGGGCCTGGTCCTTCGCGCGGCTGCTCCACAGCAATGCGGTCAGGCGACTGCGCAGGACTGGCTTCGATCCTGCCAGAGCCAGCACTGCCAACACCGCCCGGGTTTTCCGTGAGCGCGGCAGGACGCTCCTTCCCGTCGCGTCCTCGGCGCGCATCTGGCCCAGCAACCTTACGCGCAGCAATGGTTCCGGGGTGTTCGCGCGATGTTCAGGTGGCTGGATCCTCGGGATGATGATGATGACTGTACCTTGGGACCCATGCGAAGCTTGGCGCGAAATACAACCGATGCGAGAATTGGTTGCAAGAAACGCTACCCTGGAAGCGAGTTTGTTGCAACGAGCGATTGTCGGCGGAGATGGGTTTCGGCAAATCGGGCAAGTTCGTTTAGGGTGACCCTCAGGAACCGGGGAGTCCGTCATGACAAATGGGCTCGCCCGGTCGTTCACCGCCCGGACGGCGCTTGGGAGAAGTCACTGACGATGGCACTGCAGCAAGGACTTGCAATATCAACGCCTTCGCGTATTGCGCTGTCGGCGTGGGTCCGACTGGCTGCCGGACTGGGACTGTGTGTGTTGATTGCCGCGGTTGCCATCGTCGCCGGCGACTTTGCGCCGATCGTCGGCGCTCCGGTATTTGCGATCGCCATCGGCGTGGTGATTACCAACACATTGCGCGGGCCTCTGCAGATCGGCTCCCTCCGAGTGGGTGAAGTCAGCAAGTTGTGCCTGAAGGGCGGCATCATCCTGTTGGGGGCCAGTCTGGATCTCGGGGTGATCCTGCGGACCGGGGCCGAATCACTGCCGGTTCTGCTGATCACTATCGCAACAGGCCTGGCCTGTGCCCTGCTGCTCGGCCGGACGATGGACGTGCACTGGCGCATGCGGTGCCTCATCGGCATCGGGACGACAATCTGCGGGGCATCTGCCATCGCTGCGCTGGCTCCGGTGGTGCGCGCCAAGGCGGAGGAAATTGCCTACTCGATCTCGGTGATCTTCTTCTTCAACATGCTGGCAGTCTTCACGTTTCCGGCCATCGGCCATCTGCTTTCGCTGAGCGATCCCGGGTTCGGGCTATGGGCAGGAACTGCCGTGAACGACACCTCCGCCGTCGTGGCTGCCGGTTTCGCCTATAGCCACGATGCGGGAACGATAGCGACCATCGTCAAGCTTACCCGAACAACGCTGATCATCCCGCTGGTCATCGGCTTCGGGCTGCTGATGCCCTGGTTCGAGGCACCGCCGGCGGGAGAGCGCGATTCACTCGCGCAACGCGTCTACCAGGCAGTGCCGGTCTTCATCATCCTGTTCGTGGTGGCATCGCTTTTGAACACGCTAGGGCTGATGGGTCACTACGCGCCGACCGTGCAGCTCGCTGGCCGATGGGTGATGGTGGTGGCTCTTGCGGCGGTGGGGTTGCAAGGACATTGGCGCGCATTCGCCGGTGCCGGGACGCGTCCACTCCTCCTGGGCCTGGCCACCTGGGTGGCGGTTGGAGCGACCAGTCTTGCAATCCAGATGTGGACCAACTCGCTATAGTCTATGAAAAAATTCCTTGACAGAAGCATGCCATAGGTGTATCAAGCGAGAGTCAACGGGCGCACCTTGTCCGTTTGGTTCCCCCGTATTCTCCGCGTGTAGCATAGCCGGCTGATCCCCTTGGCGGGATCGGCATGGCGGAGTTTTGGAGCCGAAAATACCGCCCGGGATGACGCCAAATTTGACAAGGAATTCCAGCATGAACCTGTCCCCTTCGACCTTTCCGCCTGCCGCAGCACCTGCAACGACCGATACGGGCCGGATTCGCCTCGGCGGGGGCTGGCGGTTGCCAGTTGGCGCACCTGCCACCCGCTGATCGATAGCGGTTCATCCAAAATCATTTCCGGTATACCACCCCGCGGCTCGAACACGGCCCCGTCGCGGGGTGCGTCCGGATAACCTCCAGGCCCCTTGGCCAAACGGGAGGATACTGCCTCCATGGACCAGCCAGACATGCCGGTCGTTCGGTTTTACCGACTGATCGATGAGGCACGATTCCCGCAGCGCGCGGACCGGTCGGCCGCGGGGACCTTGCCAACGCGCGCTTACCGCTATTGCCAACCGGCCACGTCGGCCGCCGGCTTCGGTTGGTGGGTATTTCCACCGGCTGACCTGCAATTCCTCTGGGATGGCCACGACATCTTCTGGCAGCGCACCGGCGGGGCCGACTGGCTGCCATTGGCGCCCTCAGCGCAGTTTCCTGACTTCGCCGCCCGCTTCGATGCAACAGCACCCAAATCCGTTGCGGGCTGTTCGCCACCCTTCCTGACTGCACTTCCCGAGTCGGGCACTCTGCAGATCTGGACCGGCCTGATCGCGCGCACGGCGATGGACTGGAGCCTTCTGATCCGTGCTCCTGCCAATCTTCCCTCCCCGGGGGGCTATTGGATGTATGAGGGCATCGTTGAAGCCGACCGCTGGTTCGGTCCACTGTTCACCAATCTGCGCTTCACCCGCACACATTCGCCGATACGGCTCAAGGCCGACTTTCCGCTCGCGCAGGTTCAGCCACTGCCGCGCCAAGCATACGCCGAGACAACCCTGGGTGCTGGTGCCAATATTTCCGATATGGGTGGACTTTCTGCGTCCGACTGGGACGCCTATCGGGACACCATTGCGGTGCCCAACGATAATCCCGATCGAGCCTTTGGCGCCTATGCGGTAACGGCGCGGAAACGCGGCAAGGCAACCTGTCGATTTGCAGCTGCGTCAGGCTGACGCGGCGCGTTGGCGGCTCAGCCCCGCAAGCCGGATCACACGGACACCAGATGCATACAATTGCCCTGGCGGCCCGCGCGGAACAGAAAATCGACAACCGCGCCCACGCCAAGCAACTGTGGCCATTTGGCCACCGAGGAGAGCCCCCAGATCTCCTCCACCGCATCGGCGGCGCCGAGCAGGGCCGGGTCTGCACCAATGAGTAGCAGGACAGGCAGATCACGATTGTGCGCCGCGACTGTCATCAGAACATGGCATCCGTCCTGACCCACTGCGTCCATTTCGGCAACCACAGCCATCGGCCGACGGTCGCGTAGAACTGCACTCAGGTCACCGCGGCTCGACATGCGCTCGACTGGCACATTGAGGCAGTCACAGACGTCGTGAAACGCGTCGTACAGACGGACACCATCTTCGATTACCAATACCAGTGGCTCCCGGGCCTCCCCTCCCGCAGCTGCGATGCCGTTCGCCAAAGTAGTACGCGAGAATGTCTTGTCTATGTATGTCATCGTGGCCCCTCGGCATATCGGCAGCTGCGTGAAAACGCGCCGTCTGATGGAGCACGGCACAACGTCACTCTGACGCGACGGGCAATGCCGATAAAGCGGCCGCAGGGTTAGTTAACCGTCAAATTGCGTTAATACGGTGCGGGCGGTGCGACTGCCGCGGTTATCCGCGATGCAACGTAACCGTCCAGTGGCAGCGGCCGGACTGCAAGGTTCCGTCGATTGCGTCCGAGCCAGTCGCAGTAGCCTCGAAACCGATCGACAGATTCTGATGTTCTGCTCCCTGACGAGCCAGCTTGCCACTCAAGTGGCCGTCGCTGCTGACTGTGCCCTGGATGACAGTCGTGCTCTGGAACGGGTCGAAACCAAATCCCTTCTCGCCAATCGACATCAAGCCCTCGGTTGTCGACCCACACGCGGGATCCACCGGCACGACGGATCCTACCCAGCGGCCTTGCAGGCCATGCCAGGCCAGAACCTGACCGGACTGCAACCGCTCGCCCAGATCCCCCGAGCAGCCCGCCAAAAGCGGAACCAGAATCAATCCCCATAGCGCGGCGGCAACGCCGCCTCCGAGTGTGCCGCGCAGCCGGGCCGTTCGGAGGGCCGCGCGTGCCACGCGGGTCCCACGAGCCCCGCGCGAATTAGCTCTAGGATTCTTTTCGGAATCTTCTTGCCCATCCACCCCATAATCAGGTATATAACCCGACATGATGGCGGTGCGCGCGAGCGAGCGTCTCACCAACCTCTCCTCCCAATGCTGAGCGCGCCGACGGTCCGTGCTGTCTCACTTTGTGCCATGTGGTACGGGAACTGACCTGCAACTACGCGGCTCGGTTGACGCTTCGCCAAGGCAGCGCCTACCACTTTTGCAAGCTTCACCCTGGAACTCCATCACCTGAACGATGCCGGGTTCCCTCCACGACTCGCAGAGTTTGGCCGCTGGAGCCAGTCAGCCTCGTACGATCTGCCCGAGCTTGCTCGCCTGGGCAAGCTGGGTCGTCGCTCAGAGCGGACAAACGCCAGCGGTGCACCATCGCCTGCTGCTGCAGCACCTCGACCGCATCAGCCACGGCGCAATCGATCGCTTGCTAATACTGATGCCGCCGGGATCGGCGAAGACTACCTACGCATCGTTGCTGTTTCCAGCATGGTGGTTCACGCAGCATCCCAATAGCTCGGTCATCACGACGTCACACACCACGATACTGGCCCAGTATTTCAGCCGCCACGTGCGTGAACTGGTGAGAGAGTACGGGCCTCACCTGGGCTGCACCCTGCATGCCGGCGTACAATCGGCTGCTCACTGGCAGACATCGGGGAAAGGCGAGTACTTCGCCGCCGGGGTTCGCGGTCCGCTAACGGGACGTCGAGCAGATCTCGTCATCATTGATGATCCGGTGAAGTCGCAGGCCGAAGCCGACAGTCCGGTCCTTCGGGAGAGACTTTGGAACTGGTACCGCTCCGATCTGACGACCCGATTGAAGCCGAACGGCCGGATTGTGCTCATCATGACGCGCTGGCACGAAGACGATCTGGCCGGTCGCCTGCTCGCACAGAACCCGGACGAATGGCACGTCGTTCGCCTTCCTGCCCTGGCAGAGGAGCACGATCCACTGGGCCGTCCCCCGGATGCCGCTCTATGGCCGCAGTGGGAGGATGAAGCTTCGTTGCTGCGCAGAAGAAATACCGTTGGCGAACGGGCTTGGTCTGCACTGTTTCAGCAATCGCCTCGGCCCATCACCGGCAGTCTGTTCAAGACTGACTGCATCGATGTGCTGGACGCTTCTCCATTGCGCTCCGTTGGTCTGGTCGTGCGCGCCTGGGACCTCGCCGCCACGGCTGCCACGGGAGGCAATGATCCGGATTGGACGGCCGGTGTGAAGCTGGTCCGCGACGATGTAGGCCGATTCATCGTGCTTGACGTCAAGCGCATTCGCGGTGGTCCGCATGAGTTGGAAGACGCCATCGCGGATACCGCACGGATAGATGGTATTTCCGTATCAATCGGTCTGCCGGAAGATCCCGGACAGGCCGGCAAATCACAGGTTACCTGGCTCGCCAGGCGTCTTGCCGGCTACCGCGTCGATTCCTCGCGCGAGAGTGGCGCCAAGACGACACGCGCTGCACCTGTGGCCTCACAGGTGGAGGCGCGCAACTTTGCCATCATACGCGGCAACTGGAATCATGCATTCCTCGAGGAGCTGCGCGACTTTCCGTTCGGCCGCAAGGACGACCAGGTTGACGCATTGTCTCGCGCCTTCCGAATGCTCACCGAAGCCGGTCGGCCGGCACGTCAGATCTCCGTGTCGTATCTGGCGCGGTAGGTGATTTGAAATCCGGGGTCAGACTGCAATGTTCGAAACGCTCTGCAACCTGATTCCGCGTGACCAGCAATTCCCACCGCGTGCACGGGCATTGGATATCCTGAAGCGTGTGTTGGACGGCAGGTTATACGATGTCTTGCCATACCAGTTCCATGAGGAACGCGGCGCCGGTGGGGAATACATCCCCCTGCGGAACCGACGCCCCAGCGTGCGCTACGCGTTGTGCCGCATTGTCGTAGAGGACAGCGTATCGCTGCTATTCAGCGAGGGGCATTTCCCGACAATCGACTGCGCTGACCACACGATTCGCGGTGCACTCGCCGACATCGTCAAAGAGGCTCGCCTCAACCTGATGATGACCGAAGCGGCAATGCGCGGCGCCATCGGCTCTGTCGCCATCCTCATGCGTGTTCTGCGCGGTCGGATCTTTTTCGATGTCCTGGATACGACATATCTGACACCCGAATGGGACCCTGAAGAACCCGACACGCTCACACGCGTCACGGAGCGATACAAGGTGGCTGGGAACCTACTTGCTTTGACCGGCTATACGATCGCGGACGCTTCTGCTGACCACTGGTTCACCCGTTGCTGGGACGTCGACAGCGAGATCTGGTATAAGCCGGTGCCAGTCGGCAGCTCATTCGATCCGGAGATCGACGAGACCCGTAGCGTACAGCACGGCCTGGGTTTCGTTCCCATCGTTTGGATCCGCAATTTGCCAGGCCCGTCGTCGACCGGCGATCCCGCCGATGGCGCCTGCACATTCCGTGCGGCTGTCGAAACACAGATCGAAATCGACTATCAACTCAGCCAGGCAGGACGTGGCCTGAAATACAGCAGCGATCCAACACTGCTGATCAAGGAACCTGCCACCACGGA
The DNA here is from genome assembly GCA_036265005.1 of Acetobacteraceae bacterium. Lineage (GTDB taxonomy): Bacteria > Pseudomonadota > Alphaproteobacteria > Acetobacterales > Acetobacteraceae > JAMXLO01. The sequence continues at coordinate 45,959 of DATAPW010000069.1, forward strand.
CAACCAGATCATCAAGGGCGCCAGCAACGCTCTCGTCGTCAGTGAAAAGGGTGACGCGCGTCTGCTGGAGATCGGTGGCACGGCATCGGCCGCGGTCATCGAATATGTCCGGACGCTCCGCGAGCTGGCGCTGGAAAGCGTACATGGCAACCGAGCCAACGCCGATCGACTGACCGCGGCCCAATCGGGTCGCGCGCTGGAACTGATGAATCAAGGCGTGGTTTGGCTCGCCGACAATCTGCGCGTGAGCTACGGCGAAGGTGCATTGTTGTCATTGGCACGCATGGTTCTGCAGGCATTGCAGGTCTATCGACTGCGCATTATGGGACAAGAGATTTCTGCCTTGGATCCCACCGCACGACTCTCCCTCAAGTGGCCGCATTGGTACCCGGTCACCGCCGATGACAGACAGAAAGACGCGCAGACACTGAGCACCTTGGCGAGCGCCGGCCAGATCAGCCGCGAGACCGCGGTGAAGGCGATTGCTGACACGTTCGATATAGAGGACGTGCCCGCGGAACTTGCGCGAATCGCCGCCGAAAAGAAGACCAGCGGGAATATTTGATGTCAGACAACGAATCGCCTGCCGAACCGGATGTTGATCTGGTCGTGGAGCTGCGCGCGAGGGCGGAGTCCCTCGAACGCCGCTTGGCCGATACCGAACGGGACACCAAGGCTCGCTTGATCCGTGCCGAGTTGAGGGTGGAAGCGGTTCGCGCCGGAATTGTCGATCTCGATGGGTTGAAGCTGCTCGATATCAATGATGCGAAACTGACAACTGAGGGCGAGCTGGAGAATGCCGGTCAGCTCATGGCTCAACTAAGGCGGGCCAAACCCTGGCTGTTCGGCAATACGTCATCCTCAAGCCCGACGAGCGCGCCACCCGCACAACCGCCTCGGCAGAAACTCGCAACGGAAATGACCGATGATGAATACCGGCTAGCGCGTGAAGCGCTTTTGAAACACCGGCCATAGGCGCTGTCGGCAATTGCTCGCGACCGACAAGGTGCACACAGACATCAACCACGCTGAGGGGATCCCCGGATGGGTATTCAAAATTTTCCTGCTGCTTTACAACCGATTATCCAGCTGGGTTTCCTGGAGCGGGAATTCCAACAGGCATTACAGTCACGTCTCGGCTATCGCGCCTGTGCCGATCGCGTCCAAATTTCAGTCGGGATCGGCGAAACTCTGACCAAGACGCGCGCCGGGCTGAAGCCGAGTATCACAACACCCCTGCAGCCAAGCACGAACACCAACTTCGATAACGGCTTGACGCCGGGGAGTTGGGGCGTGGAGCAGTACACCATTACCATCAACCATTACGCGGCTACGACAGATTTAAATATGGTCACCAGCCGCGTTGGAATTGCCTCGCAGTTTCTGCAGAACGCCTACGTGAATGGTGAGCAGGCGGCGCGCAGCCTGGATGAGTTGGCACGCAACTCGCTGTTCAGCAGCTACTTCGGCGGCAACACCCGGGTGCGTGCCGCTCTGGGCAGCCCCAGCACGGCACTGACGGCCGATGATATCCGCGGCTTCCAGACTGCCTTTGTGAACGGCGTCCAGCAACCGGTTGGTGTGTCCAATCCTGTCACCGTGACGGTCGGGGCCAATGCTTACACGCTGGTCGGCGCCACGGCAGACGTCAGCAATGTGTCCACTGCGCCAAATGGGGTATCCGGCGTCCTGACTTTCTCCGGCAACGTGTCGGCGTCCGACGGGACGGCCAATAACGCGGTGATCGCCGCCAACGCATCCGTCATCGTCAGGCCCTCCCAACGGACCACAACCACAGCATTGACGGCCACGGATGTGCTGACAATGGCGAGTCTACTGGATGCAGTTGCCAAGCTGCGGCTCAACGCCGTGCCAGAAATCGGTGGAGTCTACAATTGCTACCTGGACCCAGTGTCTGCCAGGCAATTGTTTTCCGACCCGGATTTCAAGCAATTGTTCCAGGGCGCCACCTCTGCCAATCAGGTGTTTCGCCAGGGCATGACCAACGATTTCCTCGGGCTTCGGTTCGTCCCGACAACCGAGGCTTACGTGCAGGCGCATCCGACGCTGCCAGGCCTGATGGTCCGCAGGCCCATCGTCTGCGGCCAAGGAGCCCTCATCGAAGGTGACTTCGCCGGCATGGCAGCCGACGATGTCGTGCCTAAGGATTCGATCGTCGCCGTCGTGGACGATGTAGCGATGGTAACGCGGGAACCGATCGACCGGCTGCAGCAGATCATCGCCCAGTCTTGGTATTGGATTGGCGGGTTCTGTGCGCCTTCGGATACGACGACCAATCCTACCACCATTCCCACCGCGACAAATGCCGCATTCAAGCGCGCGGTTATGGTCGAGCACGTCGGCTGAACTGGCAAAGGCGAACCAGGACATGGCTGTCGGATCCGTTACGCCGTTCCGTCCGACAGGAACGGTATCACTCAGCGTGGGCACATCATCTGCCACCGTAGCATTGGCTGGCGGGGGAGATTCGATCGTGGTGACCAACATAACCGCCTCGCTCGCCTATGTTCGGTTTGGCGCGGATCTGTCGATATCCGCCTCGGTGACGGATATGCCGGTGATGGCGAACAGCAAGGTCATGCTGTCGGCGAACGCCTTGGTCAATTTTGCCGCTGCCATCCTGACCACTGGTAGCGGCGCCATACTGTTCACCCGTGGCGACGGATCCTATGTCTGATGGCATTCACTGATTCCGAGAAGACAGATATCCGTCGCTTTTGCGGATACCCTGCCTATGGAGCATCGCCGGCCGGACAGCAGACATGGCGATTCTTTCAGGCCTACGGACTGCTCGAATTCAGGATGAATAACCTGTCGGAGGCCGAAGGGGTCGTCGTGCGTCGCTACCTGGGCACGCTGACAGTATTGGAGTCCGCTGTTCCCCGCTCCGGCGATAATCTTGATACCGACCAGGCCGCGGTATGGACGCGCAATCGAGACGAACTCCGCGACCGCGCCAAGCTGTTCGACGACTGGCGGCGCCGGTTGTGTGGCTTCTTTGGTGTTCCGCCGGGACCGGCGATGGCGGACAGCGGCATCACTCTGGTGGTTTGAGCATGAATCCGACCGAGTTGCAGGACCGTATCCATAAGGCACTCAACTCCGCGGCGCGCGCAATTGGCGCGGACACCGACGCGTATCGACCCTCGGGTGTTTCCGAGCCGCTGGCTCCCATGAACCGCTTCCTCCGACTGCGCGCGGCGTTCACCGCAGAGGATGGCAGGTTCGCGCATCCCAACGCATACGGTGATGCACTCTGGTACGGTGTGTTTGATGCAGCCTACACTCGGATTGGCGATTACCTTGTTCAGCAAGACGCAATCTGGTTCGTTGCCGCTCAGCAGCGGTTACTGCCAGTTCTCTGCGTCCAGACCAGCCGAGTTGTTTCATTCTGGCGGCCGGCGGCACCTTCGAGCACGGGCGTGAACGCCTATGGCGGCGTGACCACCGAGACCAACACACCGCTGCTTACGAACTGGCCGGCGAGCGTATTGGGTGCATCCGGTCGCGGGCATCCAGATACCGAACTTCCCAGTGACAGTTCCATCCCTTACTGGACCGTGCTGCTACCAGCATTTCCAGGGGTAGTTTTGCTCCCTGCGGACTTCATGACTGACGATCTCGGCCGAAATGCCGTCGTCGCGGCGGCCGAGTTGACTGATCTCGGCTGGCGCGTAAGCGTGAAGCAGGCGACCACGTGATGGCTGACCAATCAGACGTGGAAGAAGCTCTGGTCAGCGTTGTCTCTGCCACCCTTTATCCGAGTGGTACCAGCGAACCCAGTGTTCCTGGACCGGACTGCCGCATCTATCGTGGTTGGCCGAATTCGGCAGCTCTCGATGCTGATCTTGCCGCCGGGAAGATCAATGTCACGGTGTTCCCAGGCAGCGGCATGGGGCGCACGACAACACGCTTCATGGGACAATCGGTTGGATCACCGGCGCAACCGACCTTGACGTATGTTGTCGTCGGCACGTCGGTCACCTTCGGCGGCAGCGCAGGGGTTGGCCAGATCGCCGGTATTCTCGCGGATGGCTTCAGCTATGTCTACCGAACACAACCGGGCGACACGCCTGACCTGGTGGCGGCCAGCCTTGCGGCGATGGCTCGCAGCCACTTCATTGTTCTGCTCTCGCATGACACACTGACTGTCGCCGGGGTCGGCAAACTCTCGGCCCGGGTAGTCGCCGACGCGTCTGTGAGACAAGAAATTCGCCGCCAGGAGCAAAGTTTTCGCATCACCTGCTGGTGCCCCACTCCCGCAACGCGCGATGCCACGGCAGCCGCAATAGACCAGGCCCTGAGCGGCATCCACTTCGTTGCACTGGCAGACGAGACAAGCGCTCGGCTGGTCTACATTGGCACGACCGTCTTCGATCAGTCTCAGAATGCCAGGCTGTATCGCCGTGACCTGAACTATAGCGCAGAGTACGCCACCATATTGACGAGCTCACTACCGGCAATGCTGTTCGGGGATCTTGGCGTCAACGCAGCGCGCTTCACTGCCTGAATACTGGAGACTCCATGGACATGCACCTGGTTGTGGTGAGGGCATTTGGCGACCTCGCGCGCGGTGACATCGTGACCGATGTCGTGCGCATTACAGAGATTCTGAACAGTGAGCATGCCCGCTCTGTTGTGCGAGTGGTCGCTCCGGCCAGCAAGGGAGCCTGAACCGTATGCCAATCGTTCAGCAGGGCAGTATCAACACGACGGCGCTCGTGGTACCCGATCTCTACGTCCAGATCGTTCCACCGCAGAACCTCGTGCTGAACGGCGTGCCGACCAATGTGGTTGGCGTCGTCGGTACGGCATCATGGGGGCCGGTAGGCCAACCGGTGATTGTCTCCACAATGGCGAACTATGCCCAAAGCTTTGGGCCCATCGTGGCACGCAAATACGACATGGGTACGCAGATTGCTACTGCGGTCCAGCAGGGTGCTCAGAACTTCCGCTGTGTCCGGGTAACGGACAACACGGACGCCGCTGCGCAGGCTGTGGTTCCTGCAACGACAGTCACCTTTACAGCACTTTATACGGGGTCCCTGGGCAATCAGGTCGTGCTGACGTTGAATGCGGGATCGAGGCCAAACACCTGGCGACTGACAATTGCCCTGCCTGGTCTGCAGCCGGAAGTGTACGACAACATTGGCGGTGCCGGCGCGATATTCTGGACGGCTTTGGCCAATGCCGTGAACAAGGGACTGGGACCGCAGCGCGGCCCGTCGCAACTCATCGTCGCCAGCAGCGGCGGCGCTACTATTGCGCCGGTGGAGTTCTCCCTCACTTTAGGGGCGAGTACCGCGGGATCCGACGGTGCCGCCAGCGTCACGGCCAGCAGCCTCGTCGGTGCTGACATCCCACCACGCTCAGGCCTTTACGCATTGCGCGGACAGGCCTGTGGTATCGCGCTGCTGGCTGATTCCGATGATCCCAACTACTGGACCACGCAAGCAGAGTTCGGCCTTGAGGAAGGCCTCTACCTGATCCTGACTGGCCCGGCTGGCGATACGATTCAGAATGCCGTCACCGTCAAACATCAAGCAGGACTGGACAGCTATGCCGCCAAGCTCATGTTCGGCGACTGGTTATGGTGGTCTGATCAGGTAAACGGCACAATTCGCCTTGTATCACCGCAGGGATTCGCAGCCGGCCGCCTGGCAAATCTCTCCCCTGAACAGTCGAGCCTGAACAAGCAGCTATATAGCGTTATCGGCAGCCAGAGGTCGGGCTCTCCCGGCTCAGGCCAGAGCGCCTCCTACTCATCTGCCGACCTAGCAGTCCTGCTGGGAGCCGGTGTAGACGTCATCTGCAATCCCCAGCCTGGTGGCAGCTTCTGGGGTGTCCGAGGCGGACACAACTCCTCGTCCAATGCAGCTGTCAATGGTGATAATTATACCCGCCTCACAAACTATATTGCGGCCACGCTTGCCGCGGGAATGGGCCAATACGTCGGCCAGGTCATTACGGCCGACCTGTTCCGCCGGATCCGCGCCACGCAATTGGCGTTTCTGCAAAACATGCTTGGCCAGGGTCTGCTCGGCAGCACCGACGGCAGTCTGCCGTTCAGCGTGATCTGCGACACCAGCAACAATCCATTCAGTCGAACCGATCTGGGATACGTGCAGTCGGACGCGCAGGTGCAGTACCAGGCGATCAATGAGAAGTTCATTGTTAATATGGAAGGCGGCCAGACCGTGCAGGTGTCCCGCCAGACCCTGCCTAGCGGACAGCCGTCGTAAGGAGGAAACCGAATGTCGCTGACCATGTTCTCTGTAGGCCGTGACACCCAGTTGGTGATCATTGGGCCCGCGGGCCGGATCGACCTCACACATGTCACCTCATTCGAAAGTCGCCAGATCACCCATTCCGTCCGGGTGGACCGGCTCGACGGCACGCGTATCGGAACGGAACTCCCTAAAGGTTGGGAAGGCAGTTTCGAGCTCGAACGCGGCAATTCCGTCGTCGATGATTTCATCGCTGCTGCGGAACAGCAGTATTTCAACGGAAGCAACGTCAGCCCCGGCACAATGTATCAGTATGTCACCGAGACAGACGGTTCCACGTCAACTTACCAGTACGACAACGTCATTTTCCGACTGAGCAATGCCGGCATCTGGAAGGGCGATAGCAGCGTAAAGCAGAAACTCGAGTTCTTTGCAGTTCGCAGGCGCCGCATCTGATGACCCCGTCCGCATCCATCATTGCGTCTGCCGGCTTAACTCAGACCGTTACCGACAGTGACGCGAGACGATTGACGATCCGCCGCCTGTCCGCGCTCGATCGGTTGCGACTGTTCAAGGCCGCAGGCCCGCTGCTGGCACAAAATCAACCCTGGCTGGGCATGGCGCTCATCGCCAGCTCGGTTGTGGCTATCGACGACGTCCCGGTTCCCCCACCGATCAACGAAGTGCAGATCGAAGCGATGATCGGTCGCCTGGGCGATGCAGGCGTTGCGGCAATCGTCCAGGCCCTGCAAGAGACGCCGGAACCGACGGGCGTGGAACTCATGGACAGCGCGGGAAACTGAGTCGGCACCCTGACCTGATCGACTGCCTTTATCTGGTCAGGAACGGGGTGCCATTCGACGTCGCCTTTAGCCTGCCACCAGACGAGCGCCTGGCATTCGTTGTTGTACTGGGAACGTTGAGTGGTCGAGTCTTTGATTGGCAGACACTGCAATGGCAAGTGGGAATTTGAAGAGCGTCGAAACCGACCCCGGCAGAATTGGCGCCCTGCTCGATTTGGGTGCCGAGGCATCCGCCGCGGCAGCCTGGGTACCTCTTGAGATGGCAGCACTCGGCATCCTGGCCGAATCCGGTGCGGCCACACTCGCGCAACTGATGGCACTCGGCGCTGGGTTGTACTCAATGAGCCCAGGGACAGCACCAATGAAGTCACTAATTGGTTCTAGGCAGACGCAGAGAGAAGAGTCGGCGTCGGACGGCGATGATATCCATCGGGGCAGCTCCATGCCTGCCGATGGTGAAGTCTTGCATGATGGTGAGGTCTTGCATGACGACAGGCGCGCTCCTGTCAGTTTGGGGCGTGCGACACCTCCGCATCAGAGGATACCCGCCGAGACTGCCAACTCCGCAACAGCGGCCAGCCTTGCAACATCGATAGATGCAATCGCCCCGGTCATCCAAATACATGAGCCGTCGCTGTCAATGGCCAGCATCTCAATATTCGACGTGCCGGTTTCCATGACTGAACCGTCCGCGCGATCGACGGCGGTGCTACACCCACAATATACCGACTTGCTGGCTCCGCTAAACGGGCCTCTTAGCCCAGTGCCGGAGACCTATGTGGCTCCGCCCACTTCCGGCGCCGGGCCGGCATCTGATCCGGCGCACCTTTCGGTCAATGAGCCCAATTGGGCCGTAGCAAAGCATAGCGCAGAACCGCGGCGGCACGCCGTTGGCAGAGTAGCACCGCTCACTTCCCATCGTTATTCGCCATCGGTCACGCCTACATGGGCATCGGTCCCTACCGGCCTCCCCGGTCGGTGCAGCTGCACCAATCGGCGACATTCGAACAATTGGCGAGGCTACCGAGCGATCAGAATCCCCTGACGCTCGATTCACACAAGGCCAGCCGTCACCTGGAGGCTACGAGCCACGCGAAGGCATAATAGTCCTCGATGGTGCCCGCGTCGGTCGCTGGATGTTCGATCGGATGGCGAAGTATGCATCCCGCCCAGCCGCTGGGATAACCGGTATAGATCCACGCATCAGCGCAACATATCCCGGCGCTCCGGCCGATGCATGAGCAGGTAAAGGGGCAAGGTGACCTGTATGCCTGATATCGTGCTGCTGCTCGGTCCCGTTGCCTTTCAGGACTTCGAGATACCTTCTGGAATAAATTTCGGCGGCAGGCAGCGACTCGCGTTGCATCGTCTGCCTGGTGGAGCAAGAATCATCGATGCACTCGGACGAGATGATGCAGAGATCAGCTTCTCAGGCATCTTTTCCGGATCGGATGCCACGCTGCGCGCTCGTAGTCTTGATGAAATGCGGGCAGACGGCATGACATTCCCCCTGATGTGGGACGTCTTTTTCTACACGGTCCTGATCAGCGACTTTCACGCCGATTATCGCAATGGCTGGTGGATTCCCTATCGCATCACGTGCACAGTGCTGCGTGATGAAGCTTCCTCGCTCATTGGGCAGGTCGTCTCGCTGGCAGCCTCAGCTCTCTCAGATATTGGCACTGCATTTGGGTATGCCGGAGATGCCGGCATCGACCTATCGTCGCTCCAGACTGCCCTGGGAGCGCCAGACGCTACCGTGCGTGGAACCGCGGCGTATTCGGCGACTCAATCCAGTCTCGGCGACGGCCTGTCCGTTGTCGATGGTTCGATCGATGCCGCCAATGCCCGGCTTGCGACCGTCGATCCCGCGGGAGCCGGGTCGTCGACGGACGGCGCGGCGAGACTGATCGACGCGACCGACGCTGCCGGGCAGCTCAGCTCCCTGACCTGTGCAAGTTCCTATATCCGGCGGGCTACGATCAATCTGGCCAACGCAAGTACATAGTCATGAGAACCCTCACGGTGGCCGGCGACAATCTATTCCGCATCGCTGCCGAGCAGCTAAATGATGCGACACAATGGATACGCATTGCTGAGCTGAACGGCATCTCCGATCCGATACTTTCCGGAGTGACAACTCTGCTTTTGCCGGCGATTGACCGTACCGCCGGAGGTGGCGTTGCCGCCCAATGACTCACCGATGGGGTGGCGTGCACCACGATTGCGCGCAATTGCCAACGGGGAAATTCTCTGTGGTGCCATGGAAGCAGAAGTAGTCTCCAACAATCACTATGCGGCAGATCGATTCAGTGCTTCGGTGGCACTCGGGATCGATCAATGGGCCGACATCTCTTTCTGGGGCGGCGAACCTGACATCCTGCTCGAGGTACAGTTCAGCCTCGATGGCGGCGCCTCCTTTACCAGCCTGGTACAGGGTGCCGTCGACAGTATAATGATCGATCCCACACTCGGCATGGTCCATCTAGAAGGCCGTGATCTCACAGCTTCGCTGATCGAGACGCGTACCCAGGAGACGTTTTCCAATCGGACTGC
>DATAPW010000070.1:0-7568 GCA_036265005.1 Acetobacteraceae bacterium
GCAACGGCTGGTATCACGCGCATAGGAATTGACGGCGAAGCGTGATGGGTATCGCTACGCCCAACCCATCCTGCGGCCGCCCGGCGTGGTGGCTGCTAAGGCTCTGCGTGGAAATAAGTGCTTCAAGGTGGTTGTTGGTTAGGTGAAATGGTATAATTCCACTCGCCGTGGAATTCGTCGCGCATGATGTTGATTGCCTGCATCTCGTCGTCGGTAACCTTGATCCCTTTCGGGTAGAGGTTTCCGTCGATCTCGCAGCAGACCTCAAGGCCTGTATCGGTCGTGGTGGAGCCGATCAGTTGCACGATCACCTGATGGCTTACCAATGGCTTGCCACGCCAGTTCATGGTGATGAAAGCGAACAAGCGATGCTCGATCTTGTTCCACTTGCTGGTGCCGGGCGGCAGGTGCGTCACGGTGATCTTCAGACCGATCTCATCGGCGAGGCGCTGGAGTTCGCGTTTCCATAGCTTTACCTGTGGCCCGTTGCTGCCGCCGCAATCGGCGGTGATCGTCAGGCAGCTTGCGTTGGGATAGCGCGGCTTGCCGAGCTTGTACCACCACCGCCGGATGCTCTCGACGGCGAAGGCTCCGGTGTCGGCATCGATGCCGACGCTGACCCAGCCGTGATTGGCAGCAATGTCATAGACGCCATACGGCGCAACCTTGCCGAGTTCCGGGATCTTGAAATCATGCACCCGGACCTTCTCGGGGTCGCCCTGACGGCGCAACTCGCGGCCGTTGTTTTTGAAGTCGCCAACCAGTTCCTTCTTCTTTGTATCCACCGAGATCGCCGGCTCGCCCGCGGCAATCGCTGCCTTCACCGTCACATTGATATGCTGAAACTGTGCATCGCGGTCAGGGTGATTGGACCCCTCCCGCGTCTTGCGGTTGGCTTGGCAGCTGTATTTCATGTCCCGCAACAGCTTCGCCACCACCCATTGGCTTGCCCTGAACCCCTGCTCCGCCAGCGCTTTGACCAGATGGCGTTGGCTGCGGCTGACCCAGCGCAGCGGCGAGCACGGATCGCCGCGGATGGCGTCCTCGATCAGCGTCTCGAGGGCCGCTGGCAGGTCTGGCTGATGCGTCACGGCGGTTTTGCGCCCGGCCCCCGGCCGGCGCACACGCTTGACGACCTCGTTGCAGGCTGAGCGGACCTCACGAATGCCGCGATTGATCGTACTGCGAGCCAGGCCAGTTGCCGCCGACACCGCCATCACCCCACCGTAGCCATGTGCCATCGCCTCGTTGGCTGCAAACAGCCGGCGGTCGCGTTCGTCCAGCAGTGGCGCGGTCTGCTGCCAGCGCAGCCGAATGTCGTCGAGCTCAATCACGCCCGAAGCGTAGCGTCACTACCTCGCGCCGCGCCTAGGAAATTCCCGATTCCATTCCTGCGCTCTTCCGGTCAGCTTGATTCTTTAATTTCCACGCAGGTCCAAAGCCGATCGTCGATCGGCTGAGGGGCGTGAAGTCCATGTCCATGATCCTCATAGCCACATCCTCCATTGAGCAACATGGGTACGAGCACGAGAGCCACCTCGGATCCCTTTGCCAGAATCGAACGATTGGTCTCTCGGCGCCCGGTGAGGTGGGTAACGACGTCAAGTGCGTCAAGAGGTCCAATAGCTTTTTTTACCATCAGCCGAATAGCTGCCAGCACCCGACGATCATGTCGTCTTCACCGTGCCGGCCGCGACTGCCGCGGCTGGCTGATACGCGCCCGGAGTTTATATAGACGCTTAGGAAAGAAGCGGCCTCGTTGCTTGGAGTTTTCACGGCGAGCGATCGCCGGGGTGATGCCACGCGCAAGCGCGGCGACGCGATTTGCGTCGCTGTCATACCCGTTGTCGGTCATCGCGATGCGCGGGCGGTCGTCAGGGCCGATGTGTTGTGGTCGAGGCCCAACTCGTTTTTCGCGGTCTCGAAGCTGTCTTCGATCGCCCAACCATGTCCCTCGATCTTGACCAGCATCTCGATGCCGGTTCCGGTCGGGCACCAGGTCGGCCCGATCGGCGCGGCCCTGCTGCAGATGAAGACTCGGGCGCCCGAGCTATTCCGATCGGGGCGACAGTTCGCAGCCTGGATCGGCTTGACGCCGAAGGATCATTCGACCGCCGGCAAAGTCAGGCTCGGCGTGATCACACGGGCCGGCGACGAGGCTTTACGCAGCGTACTCGTGTCGGGGCCACTGCCGTAATCAAACAGGTGCTACGGCGGGCTCGACAATCATCGCCACGGCGTCGGCTTTACTTGTCGCTGACCGGCAGCATCAGGTTCTCGTATGCCGTGCCGGGATGCGCCCCTGGATACCAAACAGCGGATTAACGACGATTTCACTCGGAGAATTGCCATGTATCAATAACAATCATGCAATCGCACATTAGGAATGTGGCATGGAATCAGGTTTTGAGCAGGCACTGAACGCCGCGTGTCGCCCTTACTCAGCGGAATCATGGGCTGGCCTTCGTCCGAGCGACCGCATCAGCGCCATCTACCTCGAACTGAGGCGCATCGACGCCGAGCATGCGCGCGCCCGCCACTCACGGGCCGCTGCGATTGCCGATACGCGCCTGACGTTGCGGACGGAGTGATGACGGCGCTGCGGCAGGCCATGCTGGCCAAGCTGAAGGAGCGGTGCGTCAGCGCCGACGACACGCTCGTCTTCGCCGTGCCCGATGCTGTGGGCGAAGTCGAGCGCGAGAGGCTCGCCGTCATGAAGGCCGACCAACGGCAGCGTGGGCGCTACCTCGTCGGCAATCCGCCGTTCGGCTTCCGGGTCGATGGGGATGGCAAGCTGGTCGAGGACCCAGAGCAACTGGCGGTCGTCCAACAGATGAAGGCCATGCGCGCCGAGGGCCTGAGTTTGCGTGCGATTGCGGCGAAGCTGGCAGAATCGGGGACGACTGTTTCGCACATGGCGGTCCAGCGCATCGTCAACGCAGATGGCTCGCGAAGCGGTGCGGCGGCGTCGGGAACCGGCGCGCGGCTGCGGAGGGTGTGGGATATCCCACTGCCTCGTCCTGATGATGGCGTCTCGACCGAGACGCAAAATTGCGTCTTGAACGGCGGGCGTCCGCAATGATTGACGATAAATTCCCGAAAGGGAAAAACCGTCAACCGAGCCGGCGGGTGGCGCGCCAGGTTTCCGACAGTTGAACCATCCCTGTGTCGTCAGACCATTCCCGACCACCATAGCAAGATGCCGATGGTGACAATCAAGTTCGACAATGCCGATTAAAAGCACGGTCTCAAGCGCGTTCAAATGCCATGCCTGTGCTTTCTGAGCAGCAGCTCTTCGGTTCGTTCATGGTCACCTCCCCCTCTCCGCCATACTGCGCCACGGCGCGGAAATATCGCAAAATCGGCGTTGTGAATCTGGACCGCGACGGGAGCCGCGCGTTCGGGCGGGGCGAAGGTGCCGATGCGCCCTGGCCGCGATGCCGGACGCCTTGTGTCCGCCGCTCTCGCCCGCCTCCCCAGTGGATGAGCGCACCGGCAGAGCAAAGCATGAGCCGGGCTGACGGAGGCGAGGAACTGTGTTGATTGACAGAAGGCGAGCCGGCTGGCGCGGGATGGGTCCAAGCGCTCCTGCCGGCCGTCCAGTTAGGGCCGTGCCCTTCATGGCGGCCATGGAGTCGAGCAGGGTCCGATGCAATTTCTCGGCCTCTCTATCCTCTGCACCTGTCATGAGCCGAAGGCGATGCGATGGCCGGGTTTCCGAGTTTGGACGAATTGGTTGAGGGTCGCCATTTTGATCGTGAGATCATCGTTTTGTGCGTGCGGTGGTACCTGCGCTTCAAGCTCAGTTTCCGAGACCTGGTGGAGATGATGGCCGAGCGCGGCTTGTCAATGACTCATACCACCGTCATGCGGTGGGTTCATTATTATGCTCCAGAATTCGTGCGTCGCTGGAACCGGTTCGCACGGCCGGCCGGGTCTTCGTGGCGCGTCGATGAGACCTACGTAAAGATCCACGGCAGGTGGATGTATTTGTATCGGGCGGTAGATCGTCAGGGGAAGACCGTGGACTTTCACCTCAGTGCCAGGCGCGACGTTGCCGCGGCCAAAGCGTTCGTTCGCAAGGCGATCAAGGGCCAGGGAGCGACCCCACGAACCATCACATTGGACGGTTATCCGGCGCCACACCGACCGGTGCGCGAGATGAAGACTGATGATGAACTGGCCGCCGACACGAAGCTGCGCTCGTCGAAGTATCTGAACAATCTGATCGAGCAGGATCACCGCGGCGTCAAGCTGCGCATCGGTCCGATGCTCGGGTTCAAGTGGTTCAGGACAGCGGCAATTACGATCGCCGGCATCGAACTGCTGCGCCGGATCCACAAGGGACAGTTCAATCTCGGTAGACTACGCCTCAAAGATACAAGTACGCCCGCCGTCTGGGATGCGGTGATTGCCGCGCGGTAAAGCGGACATTGACGGGGATCTGCGCCGGCTACTCCCTCATTGGCACCAATTTGCACCAGAGCCCGAAAAAGCTCCTGCCTTGCTGACGTCAGGCTAAGCTTCCCGGAACGCTGCGAAACGCGTTCGTCAAACGTTGCTGACGCGACGGTCGCTACCTCGTGCCGCAACGCCATGCCGATCGGGCAAATTGTCCGGTTGCGCGAACCGCATGCTGATTGCCGGGCGCGCGGCTGACTCAACCCCCTGGCGCATCACGCCGATCCGCATCGCCAGCGAGCCTGCCAGAGCAGCCACCGAGGCCACCGTCGACAGTCTGCGCGCGCGGCCCGGCAATAGCTGCGACACGAGGAAAAGGCTAAGTGGCAATGTGACGCCCAGCCTGTCGGCCGTCGAGGGCGAAACACGGATGCCGGCCTGACGCTGCGCCTGGTCGGTGTGCAATGTTGCGGCCAGTTCCACCGCAAGAGCGGCAATCGCGATACTGTTCAGATCGCGGGCCCGGCGGTTGCTACGTTCGCCGATCTGCATCGCGGCGGCCGCAGACGCAACGGACGCGGCGGCAAATTTTACGGCAAGCCCCTCGCCACCGGACGCCCAACGCGGCGTGCTGGTGGCGGAGAACAGCGACGCCGTATAGGTCGCCAGGAAGCCCCCGGTGAGCGCGGCGGGAATCTGCATCACGCGCGCCAGGTGGCGCACCCAGCTCAGGCCCCACCCGTGGTCCGAGACGAACTGCATCACGGCCGTCACCGTGCTGGCGCCACTGAATCCCACCAGCGCCCAGCTTCCCAAGGACATCGGCGAGGTCGTCTTGACCACGCGCAGCATGTTGTAGAAGCGCTGCGGCGTGTGGAGATCAAGGATCAGGCAGAGCGTGCCCAGGCTCGGCGCCAGCAGGGACAAAAAGCGCCCGCGACGTACTGTTGCTTCCGCAGCACGGCCGCAATCCAGATCCAGCATCGTCGCCAGAAGTTGCGCCGCACCTGACAGGCCGGCGAGGAAAACATAGCTTCCTACCAGCCCGTAACTGAACGGCGCAGGCTTGAGTTGTGGGCTGGCGTAATAGGTGCGTCCGTCCCATTCGCTGCTGTCAGACATCTCGCTCACCGCTCAATCGCGCCGCGCGAAGATTGCCAGCGCGGCCGCGGCGAGTGCGGCCACCGCCGTGAGACCCGCGGCCAGGGTGGGCGCGACACGGTTCGCGGGACGCGTGGGTGCGCGAGGGAGATTGTATGTCTCCGGGGGCGCCGTCAGCAGGAAGAACGCGTTCAGGTGTTCCAGCCCGCCGGTCGCGCCGGGAGCGTCCGGCGTGCCGTACAGATAGGCCGACGTCACGTCCACGCGATGCAGGTGTTCGAGCCGCTCCTGCGCACGCCGCTGCAACTCTTCCACCTCACCGAACTGGATGGAATTGGTGGGGCAGGATTTCGCGCAGGCTGGTTCCAGGCCGCCCTTCAGGCGATCGTAGCACAGGGTGCATTTGTGCGCCTTGCCATCCAGCGTGCTGATATCCACCACGCCGAACGGACAGGCCGGGACGCAATAGCCGCAGCCATTGCAGATGTCCTGCTGCACCACGACAGTATCGAATTCGGTACGGAACAGCGCCCCCGTCGGGCACGCCTCGACGCAGGGCGCGTTATGGCAGTGCTTGCACACGTCGCTCATCATCAGCCAGCCGCTCTGATACGGCGTCTGGCTGTCGGCGCGGACCGATTGCTCGATGAAGCGCACATGCCGCCAGGTACTGGCGGAGAGAGAACCGGTGTTGTCATAGCTATGCCCGGTCAGCTGCGGCGTCTCGGCAGGAAGATTGTTCCATTCCTTGCACGCCACCTCGCAGGCCTTGCAGCCGATGCACAGTGTGGTGTCAGTGAAAAATCCGTAAGACCGACCGGGACGGATACGGACGCCGGCGGTGAGTTCGGCCTCGTCGGGAATGACCGCATCCAGATCCGACCGGTCGAGGGCGCGCGCGCCGATGTCCATTATTCGGCGTCCAGCAGCATAATGCGCCCCGCCACGTGACCGAGGAGGGTGTCCGGGTTGGTATAGGACACGCGGACGCGCTGGTTCAGCAGGGCGGGCAATTGCTCAGGCTCGGCTGCCGCGTTGTATTTCAGCAGAAACTGGTGCGACACGCCCTCCTCGTCCAGGAGCTGAAAACGTCCCTCCTGGACGATTGTCACCACCCCGGTCATCGACAGCATGCGGCCTCCTGTACCGGAGGGAACGCAGCCTTGTGCCACGGGTTCCGTCACGGGAACCGGAGCGGCGCGCCTTGCGTTTTCGCCGTAGCGTAGCCTTGGAGTTGCTCGATGAAACGCCTCCGTCGCCACCTGCGGGATCGTGTCGCCGGCTTCGTCGCCGAATGGTCATTGCCACGCCAGTTGGCAGGTCAGAGTGTCATGGCGGAGGCGGCACAGAGTGCGCAATCGCGCACCCTGCGACCGCGGCTGGAACAGGCGGATCGCGTCGGCACCAGCATCTGTCCGTTTTGCGCCGTCGGTTGTGCGCAGCTCGTCTACGCAAGGGACGGCAAGCCGATCCACATCGAAGGCGACCCCCGCAGTCCGGTCAATCGGGGAACGCTCTGCCCGAAGGGTGCCGGTACACTGGGCATGCTGCTGTCCGAGAAGCGCGTCAGCCATGTCATGTACCGTGCGCCCTACGCCGATCATTGGGAACGAAAACCACTGGACTGGGCAATGGAGCGGGTCGCACAGCTGGTGAAGCAGACGCGCGACGAGACGTTCGTCGAACGCCTGGCGGACGGGCGAGTGGTGAATCACACACTGGGCATCGGTTCGCTCGGCGGCGCGACGCTGGACAATGAAGAGAACTACCTGATCAAGAAGCTGTTCGGCGGCGGCCTCGGTATCGTCAACATCGAAAACCAGGCGCGCATCTGACACTCCTCATCGGTACCCAGTCTGGGGACGACATTTGGACGTGGCGCGGCGACGATGGCGCTGTGGGACCTGGCGAATGCCGACTGCGTTGTGGTGATGGGCTCAAACATGGCGGAGAACCACCCGATCGCCTTTCGCTTCGTGGTCGAGGCGCAGCGGCGCGGCGCCACAGTCATCCATGTCGATCCGCGGTTCACCCGCACCTCGGCGCTCTGCGACATCTACGCGCCG
>DATAPW010000071.1:0-2059 GCA_036265005.1 Acetobacteraceae bacterium
AGGAAGGGCAAACGTTGGCCATAGCCGCAACGGTCGTTGAACGCGGTTGCGGGCGCTGGAACGGTGGCGCAGATGCTGTCGAGGCCTCCGGACACAGTGGCAGAGGGATCGTTCGAGCGGTTGACGATCGGAGGCATGACATGGTCGTACCAGCCATCGCTGTCGTCATACGTGATGATGATCGCCATGCTTGGCCAGTATTTGGATTTCTGCAATGCGTTGATCGTGTCGACAAGGAAGGTCTGCTCTGCGAGCGTGCTCCCATCCTGAGAGCCTGTGAATCTTTCTCGGCCGACCCTGGATTTTGTAGCAATTCGCTTGCGGTACGCGATGGGTTGTGGTCCCTTGCACGCGGCACGGGTTGCGAGGGGGGCAATGTCGGAACCGGAGTGCTTGTTTGGGGAACTGCCGGAGCAGGTTGCGGATGAGCGGCCGGAGGTTGCTCAGGCGGCGCCGCGGCTGCGGGAGCCGCAACGCGACCAGATCGAACTGCGGGTGGTCGACCTGAATGGCTTGCTGCCATTGGATCACCCGGCGCGTGCGGTGTGGGCATTTGTCGAGCAATTGGATCTGAGCCCGTTGCTGGATGCGATCAAGGCACGTGAAGGGGAGCCGGGTCATCCCCCAGCCAACCCGCAGATCCCGATGGCGCTGTGGCTTTATGCGACGATCGATGCGGTGGGCAGCGCACGGGCGCTGGCACGGCTTTGCCAGACGCATGTAGCCTATCAGTGGATCTGTGGCGGTGTGTCGATGAACTATCATACGCTGTCGGATTTTCGCGTCGCCCATGTGTCTCTGCTCGATCGGCTGCTGGCAGAGGGGGTGACGGCGCTGGTGTCCGAGGGATTGGTGCAGCTGCAGCGGCTGGCGCAGGATGGGGTGCGGGTGCGCGCGTCGGCGGGAGCCGCTTCGTACCGCCGCAGACCCCGGCTGGAAAAGCTGTTGAAGGAGGCGGAATCTCGGGTCGCGATGTTGAGAGCCGAGCTGGAGACGGACCCGGCGGCCAGCACGGCGCGGCAACGGGCGGCGCGGCAGCGGGCGGCGCAGGAACAGATGGAGCGGACGACGGCAGCGCTGGAGCGGATGAAGCAGCTGGAGGCCGAGCGGGCGCGGCGCGCGAAGACGCACAAGAAGGATACGCAGAAGCAAAAAGAACCGAGGGCTTCGACCACCGATGCCGAGGCGCGGGTGATGAAGATGGCCGACGGTGGCTATCGTCCAGCCTACAACGGGCAGTTTGCCAGCGATCCAGAGACCCAGGTGATTGTCGCGGTGGATATCGACACCACCGGATCGGATCACGGGCTGATCGGGCCGATGCAGGATCAGATCGGCGAGACGTATGGGCAAACACCAAAGCAATACTTGGTCGATGGCGGCTTCACCAAGCTCGAGGACATCGAGAGAGCGCATGAAAAGGGCATTGAGGTTTTCGCGCCGCCGCCGAACAACAAGCACGAGACGGACCCGTTTGCGCCACGCAAGGACGACGG
This sequence comes from Acetobacteraceae bacterium, assembly GCA_036265005.1. Classification (GTDB taxonomy): domain Bacteria; phylum Pseudomonadota; class Alphaproteobacteria; order Acetobacterales; family Acetobacteraceae; genus JAMXLO01. The sequence goes on from DATAPW010000071.1 coordinate 1,497, forward strand.
CCCTGGCAGCGCGGAATGGCGCAAGCGAATGTCGAGCGAGGACGGCAAGGCGGTCTATCGCCATCGCGCCAAGGCAGAGTGTGTAAACGCCGATCTGCGCAACCGTGGCATCCAGCGCCTGTTGCTGCGGGGGCGGGAAAAGGTGCGGGCGGTGCTGCTGTGGTTCGCTCTGGCGCACAATCTGATGCGCGCTGTGGCCCTGCGTGGCGCCGCAGCACAGGCCGCGGCTGCGGGGTGAAGTGTGTTCGGAGCACGCAAGGCAGCAACCTGAAATGGTATCCATATTATGATAAACTTCGCAGATTGCATTCCGCCTCAACCAGCTTGCCGTCCGTCAACGCAGCGCGGCGGCCTCTCGACCCGTCGCCGGTGATCAAAATCCCCCGACCAATGCCGAGGCGGATAGGTTCACAGCCTCTGAGGAGGCGCGACGCGCCGTCTCGAAGGACGCACGATTGTACGGCGATAGATACCTTCTCAAGCTGCAGTAAGTCCCAACCGCTCCGCGGTCTTCCAGACACGCCAATGATCGTGCGGCATTTGCGTGTGGGTGAGCCCGAGAT
>DATAPW010000072.1:0-1732 GCA_036265005.1 Acetobacteraceae bacterium
GCGTCGGCACCGACGTTCGTCCCGCGGGCGATGTCATCTTCCTGCGCGCGGGCGGTGATCAGCACGACCTTGATGTGCGCGGTCTCCACGGTCTTGCGCAGCTGAACCGCGGTCTCCCAGCCATCGAGGCGCGGCATCATCACGTCAAGCGTGATCACGTCGGGCGCGATCTCCTGCACGTGGTCAAGGCAGTCCTGGCCGTCCACCGCCGTCGCCACCTCGAACCCCTCAAGCTGCAGGTTCACCGCGATGAGCTGCCGGATCACTTCGTCGTCGTCCACGACGAGCACCCGCCCCAAACCTTGCGTCACACTCGGTGAGGGTACCGCCTTTCTCGCCATGTTGCCTAAATGGAGGCGCCATCTTGGCTGAGGACAACCTGAGGAGCGCGGGCGCGCCCGGCGAGGAGCGCGGCGCGCCCGACGCGCTGGCGTGCGCGGCGGCGCACAGGTCGGCGCGCGTGTCACAACCGCCGTCCTGGACTGGTAGCCTTTCTCCGTTAGTGAGCCCCCATAGCTCAGGGGATAGAGCACTGGCCTCCGGAGCCAGGTGCGAAGGTTCGAATCCTTCTGGGGGCACCCTACTAACGCGTTCTGATTTGCGCGGCTGACCTGTGTCGGCCGCGCATTTCATGTTGTACCGAGTTCGCCATGTCGCGCCAGGAGTGGGGCATACCCGCACATGCCGGTGTCTCCCGCTCAGATCATCGTGGTGCCGCCGTCGGCAACCAGCTCCATCCCGTTCACGTAGCTCGAGTCGTCCGAGGCGAGGAACAGCGCGACCGTCGCGATCTCCTCAGGGCGGCCCATCTTCCCCCGCGGGATCAGGGATTCGAACTGCCGCTTCGTCTCCTCGTCGAACACCTCCTCCTGCTTCGCCGTGGCGACCTGGCCGGGGGTCAGCACGTTCACCCGGATCCGCCTGTCCTTCAACTCGGCCAGCCACACGCGGGCGTAGGCCTGCTGCACGGCCTTGCTCGCCGCGTACACGCTCCAGCCGGCGTAGCCCCTTTGCGAAGCGTTCGACCCGGTCATGAAGATCGAGCCGCCGTCGTTGAGCAGCGGCAGCGCCTTCTGCACGGTGAACAGCGTGCCGCGCGCGTTCAGCCAGAAGGCGGTGTCGAAGTGCTCCTCGGTGATCTCGCCGAGCCTGCGCTGCTCGCCCGTCCCGGCACTTGCCCACAGCACATCGATCGTTCCCTTTTCCTGCCTGACCGTGTCGTACAAGCGGTCCAGGTCGTCCAGGTCGGCCGCGTCGCCCTGCACGGCGGTCACGTTCCGGCCGATCAGCTTGACGGCTTCATCCAGCGCTTCCTTCCGCCGGCCGGAGATGAAGACATGAGCTCCTTCGTCGACGAACAGCTTGGCGCCGGCCAGCGCCATGCCGGCTGATGCGCCCGTGATCACCGCTACCTTGCCATCGAGCTTTCCCACGATCACTCCTGGTAATTCGTCCGATTGTTATGTACACCGATCTGTGCGGTTAACGTATCGGAAGGCCAGCCAGGACGCAAGCTATGTATACCGATCGGTACCGAACTGGGCTATGCTGGCGGCATGACGGAGTTGGAGAAGGGCCCCCAAGGCCGGCGCCGCGGCAGGGGCGCGCGCGAGCGCATCCTCAGCGCGTCACAGCAGCTGTTCCGCGAGCAGGGCATCAACCGCACCGGCATGGACCAGCTCTGCGCCGTGGCCCAGGTGTCGAAGCGCACGGCCTACCAGCACTTCCCCGG
>DATAPW010000073.1:0-13708 GCA_036265005.1 Acetobacteraceae bacterium
GCCGCGATCTCGGCATCATGCCGAGCCACAAGCTGTGGCAGGACCTGTGCCTCGTCATCATCCAGCATCGCGGCGACCTCGTCGCGCTGTACAAGGACATCCGCGACCGGGTGATGCCGTATCCTGCCCCAGCCCGGTCCATCGCCCCGCGCGCCGCAGCATCGGCGCCGTTCGCCCGGGCGCCATGCGTGCCGATGCTGGCAACTTCCGCCACCGGCCCACCCTGAACCGGTGACGCCGAAACAGGCTTCGAACGCAGAACGCGCCAATGGCCGCCGATGAACGCATTTCCATGCGCGTTCGTCGGCGGCCGTTGGCGTGTTTTGCGTTATTCGCTTCCCGTCCGCCTCTCAACCAGTCGGAATCATGGTGCAAGGGCACTGGTTAATTGCTGGAGCCGTCGGCAGATTCCGACGCGGCAATCGATGGCGCCAATTGGTTCGTGGCTGGGCGCCGTGCCTCGGTGGTGGCAATCCAGATGCCGCAGAGCACCGCAGACAGGCCGATGAGCAGGTTGGCGGTGATTGGTTCATCGACGAGTTGCGAGGCGAGCAGGGCGGCCGCGATGGGATTGACAGTCATGGTGCAGGCGACCCGCGTCGGTGTTGCCCGCTGCAACGCCAGCACCCAAAGAATGAACGCGAGCGCACCGCCGGCAATTCCCAGGTAAATGCCGGCAATCCATTGCGGTGCGCCAAAGCCGGCGAGCACGGCCGCACGATTGGTCAGCAAGCCGACGAGGATGAGCGAGGTTGCGCCGAAGCCCATGCCGACAGTCAGGAATCCGAGGGCGCTCGATCTTTGGATGAACGGACGCGACCAGACATTGTAGAAGGCCATGCAGAGGACGGCGCCGGTCATGATCAGCTCGCCGCGCCACGCCCCGGGCGGCGCGGTCGATAGCCCTGACGCGAGGGCGGCGAAGACACCGAGCACCGCGATGCCGACACCCGAGGCCTTGCGTGCTGTCAACCGCTCGACGCCGAGAATGCCGCCGACCAGCATGGTCTGCAGCGGCAGTGTCGACAGTGCAAGGCTGGCGCGGGCCGCGGTCGTGTAGCCGACTGCGATGTTGTAGAGGATGAAGAACAGCCCAAAGAAGCAAAGGCCCAGACCGGCGACCGCAAGCAGGTCGTTCCGCTGCGGCCAGCGCACGCGCAATACCAGTGCGATCGGCAGGACGCACAGGAATCCGATGCCCCATCGCAGGATGGCAAGCGTGAGCGGATCGGCACTGCCGACCATATAGCGGGTGACGGCTGCCGCCGTGCCTCCAAGCAGGCTGGAGACGATTGCGATCAGGACACCGAACCACTCGCCCAATTTCGACTCCTGTCTTGCGTGGCCGCGATATGGCATCTTCTCGGCGGCCAAATTTTCCGCAACTACCCGGGACGTATTGATGCGGCGCGAGCAGGAATTTGCGACGAGACTAAAATGGTGGCGCCATCGCAGAGGATGGTCGCAGCTGGATTTTGCCGGTCGTGCCGGCATCTCCCAGCGCCACCTCAGCTTCCTTGAAGTGGGGCGAGCGTCGCCCAGTCGTGACATGGTGATCCGGCTCGCCTCTGCGCTCGATGTCTCCTTGCGTCAGCACAATGCACTGCTGGTGGCCGCGGGTTTTGCGCCGGTCTGGCGGGAGACCGATCTCGGCGCGCCGGAGCTTGCACAGGTCCGCAGTGCACTGGACTACGTGATGGCCCAGCAGGAGCCGTTTCCTGCCGTCGCGGTCGATCGCCATTGGAACCTGCTCAGAAGCAATGGCGGAGCCGTGCGGCTGGTGGAGTTCCTGGTCGGGCCGCTGCCACCCGATGCGCGGATCAATCTGGCCGACGCGCTGGTCGCACCAGATGTGTTGCGGCCGTTTCTGGTGAACTGGGTGGATGTGGTCCGCTATTTCATCCGCAGCGTGGAAGCGGACGCTGCCGCGGACGGTACCGCGGAGACGGCTGCGTTGCTCGAGCGACTGCTGGCTTACGACGGCGTGGCAGCGAGCCTGAAACCGGACGCGGCACAAGCGGCCGGTGGCCCGGTGCTGCCCATGCATTTCCGCAAGGGCGATGTGTCACTGCAGTTGTTCACGACGATTGCAACGCTTGGCACGCCGCAGGACGTCACGCTGCAGGAGCTTCGTATCGAATGCTTCTTCCCGGTGAACGATACCACCGCAGCGACGCTGCGCGCCTGGGCGCAGTGACGCGGTGCGGGCCTTACCCCTCGCCAGGATCGGCGGTCAATCCGGCAGCGGTGATGCCGGCAATCGCCGCGGCCTCGTCGTTGTCCGAATTGTCACCGGAAATGCCGACGGCGCCAATGATCGCCCGATCGGCGGTTCGGATCAGCACGCCGCCCGGCACCGGGATCAGCGACCCACCGACCGCATGCGTGACGGCGGCGATGAAATGCGGCGTTGTCGCAGCCCGCTTGGCCAGTGCGCGCGAGCCGATGCCCATCGACAACGCGCCGTGCGCCTTGCCGCTGGCGATCTCGTAGCGGCGCAGGCTGGTGCCGTCCTGCGCGGCGAACGCCTTCGGCACACCGCGCGCGTCCAGCACGGCGACGGCGAGCGGCTGCAGCTTGTTCTCCGTGGCGTGCCGGAGCGCGGTGGCGATGATGGTCTGCGCCTGGTCGAGCGTAAGCTGGGGCATGCGGTGATCCTCCTGCGCGGCGCAGCATGGCGCGACGATGGCGACTTGACGAGAGGCATCGGCGCCGATCACTGGTCCGTGGCGGCGAGCTCGCGCAGGATCGGCAGCAGGTAGTCGGCGAACAGGGCAGGGTTCTCGGCGAACGGGAAGTGGCCGATGCCCTGCATCGCCTGGAACCGCACGCCGGGGATCTTCGCCGCGGTCGCGGCGGAATGCTCGACCGTGCAGGAGTAGTCGTATTCGCCGGTCAGCATGAACAGCCGGCAGCGATTGGTGTCGATGCGGCCGACCCGTTCGCGCGCATCCCAATCACCGGCGTAGAACTCGATATCGCCGAAGAACACCGCCGGGCCGCCCTGCGCATAGTGCCACGCGATCTCCGCCGCGCATTCCGCCGGGCTTTGCGGTGCGATCAGGCCGCCGATCCACTCCGGCACGAAATACCCCGGGTTGATCTGGGGATGCGCCGAGAACGGCGTCTGGCGGCGCTCGATCCGCTCGGAGGCCTCGCACGCAACGATGCCGGTGAACGCGTCGGGGTGGCGGTAGGCCAGTTCGAGGCAGATCTCGCCCGACATCGAGGCGCCGAGTACGATGGGCCGGTCCAGGCCGGCGGCGGCGACGAAGCCCATGATGAGCTCGACATACAGGTCGGTGTTCAGCCGCCACGAACCCGGGATGCCGCCCGGCGGCGGGGGCGACTTGCCGTGCCAGGGCAGGTCGAAGGCGATTATCCGGTGCGAGGCGGCGATGCGGGGATCGGCCATCAGCCGGTGGAACTGCCGCCCATCGGCGCCCGCGGTATGCAGGCAGAGCAGGTCGCGGCCGGTCCCCGCCTGTTCGGCATAGATCTGGTAGGTCGTGCCGCCGGCACTGACCGGGACGTAGCGTCCGGTGACCGCCGGGCACGGCGCAGGGATGCCGAGCGGCGGATGCAGCGACGCCGGCGCCGGTGCGGCATGACCGAGCGCGAGGCACTTGCCGATCTCCAGCACGCGGCGGACGACGTGGCAGTGCTGCAGGAAGGCAAGCTGCTCGCCGCGCACCGCGAACTCGGGGACGCGTGCCAGCAGGGCGAAGATGCCATGATGGTGCCGGGGCGGGGTTGCGGCGAGGAACTTCGCCCAGACGGCACGCGGCGCGCCGAGGGTGAACTGCGGCGCGCCGCCGCCCTGGATCCGACCGTCGGCAAAGGCAAATCCGGTGGCGACGCCGTCTCATTCCACCGCGAAGCGGACCGACCAGGGGCCGCGCCACGCCGCCAGCACCGCGTCGCCGGCGCAGGCGTCCCGCCAGGCGTCGGCATCCGGCCAGTCGGTCATTCCGGGTCGATCAGCAGCAGCATGGCGGGATGGTACTTCTCGCCGTGCCCGGCCTGCTCGGACGCCTTCAGCCGCTGCATGGTGAGTTCCGCCCCCGGCACGTCCACGCCCGACGCCGCCGCCATCTCCAGCGCGTAGGACAGGTCCTTCATGGCATAGCGCGTCGAGAATGCGCGTTCCGGAAAGTCGCGCGGCAGCATCGACTTCATGCCGTGGCTGCGCAGCACGAAGCTGTCGCCGGAGCCCTTGGCGATGGTCGGCAGCAGCACCTCGGGCGGCACCCCGTTGCGCCGGCCGATCGCGATCGCCTCGGCCAGCGCCGCGGTGTGCTGGAACACCAGCATGTTGTTCAGCACCTTGGCCACCTGGCCGCAGCCGATCGGGCCGCAATGGGTGACGTCGGTGCCCATCGTCTCCAGGATCGGCCGGATATGCGCGAACACCGCGTCGGTGGCGCCCACCATGATGGAAAGCTCGCCGCGCGCCGCGGCCTCGCGGGTGCGGGCGACCGGCGCGTCGGCGTAGCCGATCCCGCGCGCCGCCAGCCTGGCGCCGATCGCCCGGGTGAGCGGCACCGAGGACGTCGACGTGTCCACCACGCACTGCCCGGCATGCAGATGCGGCTCGAGCGCCGCCACCACCGAAGCCACCGCGCGCCCGTCCGGCAGCGACAGCAGGATCAGGTCGCAGCGTGACGCGATGTCGCCGGGCTGCACTGCCTCCTCGACGCCATCGGACGCCAGGCGGGCCAGCGGCTCCATCCGCAGGTCGTGCGCCAGCACCGGATGTCCCGACCGGCGCGCGAGGTGCCCGCACATCGGCTCGCCCATCACGCCCAAGCCGATGAAGCCGATGCTGGTGATCGGCCGCAATGCGATGCTGTCGCTGGCCATTGGCTGGCCTCCTCCCGCTGCGCCGGGCAGTCTAGACTGCGGTTCCGACAACCGGGAGAGGGCCATGTTCGCAGCCGTGCGGGGCACGCGGATCTATTTCGACGTGGAGGGAATGGGACTGGTGCCGGACGGCGCCTCGATGCGCGAACGGCCGGTCGCGATGGTGATCCACGGCGGCCCGGGCGGCGACCACAGCGGGTTCAAGCCGTCGTTCAGCCCGCTCGCCGCGCGCCTGCAGCTGGTCTACTTCGACCATCGCGGCCAGGGCCGCTCGGCCGCCGCCGACCCCGCCACCTACACGCTCGACGAGAACGTCGAGGACATGGAGGCGCTGCGCCGCCACCTGGGCCTGGGGCCGATCGTCTCGATCGGCACATCCTATGGCGGGATGGTGGCGATGGCGCATGCCGCCCGCTATCCCGACGCCGTCTCGCACCTCGTGCTGATCGTCACCGCGGCGCATGGCGGCTTCATCGAGCGCGCCCGGGCGATCGTCCGCGAGCGCGGCACGCCCGAGCAGCAGGCGGTGTGCGACACGCTGTGGGCGGGCGGCTTCCGCAGCGCCGAGCAGATGCAGCAGTACTACAAGGCGATGGGCCCGATGTATGCGCGGCGCTACGATCCGGCGGCCGGGGCGGCGGGCCGCGGGCGCGCGATCTACTCGCACGAGCCGCTCAACCGCGCGTTCGGGCCCGACGGCTTCCTGCGGCGGTTCGACCTGCGGGGCGAGCTTGGGCGGATCACCGCGCCGACGCTGATCCTGGCCGGCCGGCACGACTGGATCTGTCCGGTGGAGTTCTCCGAGGAGATCGCCCGCGCGATTCCCGGGTCGGACCTGCGGGTGTTCGAAGGCAGCAGCCACTCGATCCGCAGCGATGAGCCCGAGGCGATGGTGGATGCGATCCTGGGGTTTGTGGTGTATCGGTGAGGGGGTAGCGCGTGCCCGGGGCCGCCGGGCCGCCGCTCGCCCGAGGAGGCTGTCCCGCACTCGTCTCGGTGCAATGCGGGGCGGGATCGTGTCGCGTTTCCGGGACGGCATCGCGGTCCCATGCGGTCCGTAGGTGAGTCGCTCGCGAGGCGAGAGGGAATGGCGGGACACGGTGGCTCCCGGCGCGGTTCAGACCTGCCGAGTTTAGGGCGAATTTGTGAGGATTCGGTGAGCGGCCAGGATCATCCGTAGAGGGGATGGACCCTGCACGGCAGGCGCCATTCGAAATAGCCGGCAGCCTTATAGTGGGCGCGACAGTCAACCGGTTCGCCCGCCTCAACCCGCTGGCGAAGGTCGGGACTGATCCGCAGGTACCATTCCGGCTCCACGATAGACGGATCGATCATCGGCCGCAGGGTAGGATCGAGCCGCGCCCTGGGCACATCGGCAAACGCGGCGCTCATTACTGCGTACGGTGGAATGGGGAATGCACGACCGAATGCAGCCAGCGCCTCTTCTCCGAGGGCCACCGCCATACCCTCGTTCGCCAGCAAAGTTCGTACGAACGAGACGTAGGCATCGATGCAGGCGCGCGCCTGCGGCGTGAGTGTCAGGCGATCCGCATAGTTCGGAAGCTGAATCTTCTCCAGCACCAGTTCGATCTCGTAGCAGCCCCCTGCGTGCTGTTCGGGCGGTATGCTGTAGTCGAACCCCTCATCGTTGTCGCGCAGCATCCGTATCCGGTAGCCTCCAGCAGGCAATGACTCCTCGATTTCGGCCGCGAGCGATGCAGCGGTGTAGAATCGCCGATGCTCGGTGCCGCCATGAAGCGACGTGGGCGTTGGCTTCCTCTCGTAGAGCCACCGATGGGGAACGGCGAGGATGAGATGGCCGCCCACCTTCAGGACGCGATACCACTCGGCCAGCACGGTCCTGTAATCGTCGATATGCTCCAGGCAGTGGCTACAGAACACTGCATCCTGACTCTCATCCCCGAACGGCAGGTGCAACCCGTCATAGCCAGGATAATCCAATCCCACCCCGACGGCCTGAGGTACGATCGGCTGCGAAGCAACGTCCCATCCCCTGTAGCCGATGTCGATCACATGTGGGCCGGACAGGTAGCGCGCGATAAAGCCGCTTTCGCACTTCTGCCGGTAGGTCTTGCGAATCTCTGGCCCAACATGGCGATCGGGATCAATGGCGAACATCAAGGCGCTCCGCTCCGGCGGTGCCGGAGATGCTGTGGACGATGAAGGCGGGTGAGCCGCAGGAGCGGGTCGCTGCCGAGTTTCGGATTGATCCGAGGAGCGACCCGCTTCTAAGGGCGATAGACGGGCAACTCCCATACCTTGGTGAGCAGGTCGATTTTCCGGCGCTGCAATGGGCTCAGCGAGCGGAGCTGGTATCGGGACTTGGTGAAGAAGGCATTCACCTCCACCAAGTCGCCATCGAACTGGCCCACATGTTGGAGTGTTCGGAGCACCAACCCATAATCGCGTAGCATACTGACGATGTCGTGCAGCAGCTTTTGATCGCGATAAAGCGGGTAGAAATGCGCCTCAAGCTCGATTCCTAAGCAGTGCTGCAGCAGGCTGCCAAAGCCCTGTAGCACCTGAAACTCGAAGCCTTGTACATCGATCTTGATTGCATCCGGTGCCGGCGCCTTACCCTGGTAGTACAGTACGTCGTAGCGCATGCAATCAACATCGACCTGCCGGTCAAGTTCGAAATGCGGGCGGATTTCGTAATTGGCCAGGAATTCGGAATTTGGCGGCAGCAGGGAGGTGTCCAGCGAGTTCACCGTGACGTAGAGCTTCTGGCGACCGACCAGGTTGGACAGCCCGCAATCGAATACCATGTGCCGCGAATTGGGACCAATCTGGTCTCGCAGCCTTGAGGCTTCCTCGCCATCCGGCTCGAACATGATGGCCCGGATGGCATCGGCATGGGGATGCCACTTGGCCTGCAGGCCGCCACGGCTGCCTACATCCACAAGGCACAAAAGTTCGTCCACCGCGCCTCGTTCCAGTGTGGTTCCCATCCAGTTGGTTTCCTTTGCCTGCGAGGCTATCTATGGGGCTGGTACTTCGCGCATGGTAACCCGCCACTGCCGGCCGCTCAACCAAAGCCTGCACACCGCTCGGGTCTTTTCATCGGCTCGCTTGTTCAGTGGGAGCGGTCGCGGTAGGTTGCCGCGACGTAGTGTGGGCTGCGGATTCCTGGCGGCTGCGTGGCTCGTAACAAATACCGTGGATAACCAAGCTCATGAAAGCTGCTGCCCTGACTTTTGTGTACAACGAGTCGGTCAACCTGCCATTATGGATCAAGTATTACGGCGCCAATTTCGGCGAGAAGAACCTGTTCGTGATCGACCGTGAGTCGACCGACGGCAGCACCAGTAACCTGGGCGACGTCAACCGCATCGTCATACCGCGCGATGCCTTCGATGACCGAAAGAAGGCAGACTTCATGTCGTCAATGCAGAATGCATTGGTCAATTATTATGATGCGGTCGTGTGCGGCGATTGCGACGAGCTGGTGGTACCGAATATCGGCCCCTATGCCAGCCTCGCTGACTATGTGGCGCGGGCGGATTTCGACTATGTGACATGCATTGGGTTGAATGTCCTTCACATCATCAATCAGGAAACGCCGCTGGACCTGAACAAGCCGATCCTCGCTCAGCGGCGCTATGCGCGGTTCATGTCGGCGACATGCAAGACGATGCTGAGCCGCGTGCCTATCAGATGGATGCCTGGGCTTCATTGCCTTGACCGCCGACCGAAAATTGACCGGAACCTATTTATGTTCCACACCAAGACGATGGACTACGGAATCGCCTCCGCACGGCAGAAGATAAACCGTGATACGGCATGGTCTGAAGATTCACTGTCACAGAACTTTGGTGCTCATCACCGCTACGATTACGCGAAATTTGTTCGCGAGAATTTCCTCGATCCAGCCAATGTCATCAATCAGGGCAACGTCCAGCCGTTCGATTTCTCGGAGGAGATTGCGAAGTTTGAGGCGGGGATCGTGGAGAAGGAAGGATTTTTCTGGATCCCAATGGACATGAACCGGTGGGTGGAGATTCCGGATGCCTTGCGGACGGCGTTCTGACCTGTTGACTGTCCGGGTCTGCACAGACTCGCGACAAGGGAGCATCGGAGATGAGTGATATCCTCGCTGACCCGAGCGCAATAGGCATCGAGGCTCGCAAAGCTCGGTTCGCCGCTGTTCATGGAGACCAGATACTTACGTGCTCCACCTTTCGGGCATGGGAACTCGATCAAGATTTCATGGAACTTTATGCTCACATCCAGCCATTTACCCTTGTTGACCATATCCGGTGTCATGAGCTATGGAATTTTGTTTCTGAAACTGCAAAGACCGAAGGCGACATCCTGGAAGTGGGTGTTTGGAGGGGCGGCACGGGCTGTATCATGGCCGCCCGGGCGCAAATGATTGGTCGTAAAGGCGACGTTTTTCTGTGTGATACATTTCGTGGCGTTGTGAAGGCTGGGGCCAGCGACGCGAACTATAGTGGCGGCGAGCACGCCGATACCGATATTGGGATCGTCAATCAGTTGCTGACGGACGCCAACGTTCATAATTGCATCATTCTTCAGGGCATCTTTCCGGATGAAACCGGCCCTGTCATTGCTTCGCGCCGCTTCAGCCTGTGCCACATTGATGTTGATGTCTATGAATCGGCGCGCGATGTGTTCGACTGGGTATGGCCGCGCATGTCACCCGGCGGCGTTGTGGTGTTCGACGATTATGGTTTCAGAGGTTGTGTCGGTATCACATTGCTTGCCGAAGAACTTCGCGCGCGACAGGATCTTGTTTTTGTCCATAACGCGAATGGGCATGCGATCCTGGTGAAGACAAAAGCCTAAAGCCTTCAAATTGGCCCCAGCTGAAAGCCGAAGCGAGGCTTCTCTTTGCCCTGCCGTATCGGGTGATCCAAAACCTGCAGGACAAAGAAATTGTGGATGCCGTAGCGGGACTCCAACGGCCACGAGATCTTTCGCATTGCGTGCGTCTGGTTAAACTCCAGAACCGCTAATCTCTCGCCGGCCCAATCGCACTGTGATATCCCGTTGGCAGTATCGTCGAAGTAAAGAGGAACTGCTGGCAAATACAACTCTGGCGATCCTGCCAGCATTGGTAATGCCCTCACGGTCGAGGAGTAGAGATCAAGGTCGAATGCCGCGAAGGCGAGACGACGGTCCTGCAAGCATTGGTGGAACGCTGATATCGCCTCACCGACGTCCCCTATTATCAGTTCGCACCACTCCGGCAGACTGGCGCGAAGGGCCTGCTCATCGGGCATCGGGAACTCGCCGAGATGGAATAATTCAGGGTGATCCCGGTGATCGCCTGTCATTGCGGGCAGGCCGCGTCCGCTGTCGAAGCCGTACACCTGAATATCAAATCCAAATTCATCACGAAAAAATTGCGCAGCCTTACACAGATTGAGCAGGCCCTCGCCATAAAACACGCCAAGCTCTATTGCTGCTAAACGATCATAGCCACAATGGATAGCTTGCCAGACACCATGTGCCAGCGACAGGGCGTAACGATGCCGTCCCAAATCGACTTGGCCGTTGCGGATCTTTTGACCAAGATTAAGAAAATAATCTCGACATTCCATCTGGGTCATTCCCAGCCAATCTCTCATGGGCCCTTGCTCCTCAAATCTCGAGATTGCATACATCCAGAAGCTTGATGGGGCCAGTGCTATGGTGGAGATATCGTTCCCGGTCAGTCGGCAGCGGCATCTGCGGAAGGCGAGAGTTTTCCGCTGGACGATTGACAGTCCCCCAGCAATTGCGCCCGGGGACCATGGATTGGCGCCATGCTGAACCCCGTTCCCCTAATAGGCCTATTCCTGATCATCGTGTTGCCAGTTTCTGCTGCACCGGCCCAGTCTGTCTGGTTTGCTCCTCATGCTGGACGGCAAGGATCACCCGACTTCATGGCCTTGTTCCAACCGGAAGCGCCTTGGTCGAAGGCTGCTTCCGCAATTCAGGCCTTCGAGATTTCGGACGAGTTGACTTATGACGGCTCCGTTTCGGGGCCTCAGTTGCAGCAGATGTTCAGCAATCTGAGCGAGCGTCGGATCGATCTTGTAGTTGGCATCGGGCCGCTGCCGTCACAGGGCGGTCCGGGAGCCTGTGGGTACAATGTGGAAGGATACGGCGTGCCCAATGGCCTACTTCGGGACACAAGGCGTATCGAATCCCTCGGCGGTAACGTACGCTTCTACACGATGGATGAGCCTGTCTATTTCGGGTATGTGTTTGACCGGGAGGGTAGTCGTGTCGGTTGCCACCTCTCCATTGAGGAGGTCGCAAAGCAAGTAGCCGGTACCCTGAAGTTGGTGCGAACGGTTTTTCCATCAGTGCAATTCGGCGATGTGGAGCCTCTCATGGGGTTCAACAAAGAGACGTGGCTCAATGACCTGGCTACATGGTTTGATGCGTATGAGGCCGCAACCGGCGGCAAGCTGGCATTCTTCCGCCTCGACATCGGGTGGGATCTGGCGTGGCAGGCACGTATTCCACCGCTGGCCGATTTGTTGCGCCAGAAGGGAATTCCGCTGCAAGTGATCTACAACGGCGACGATAATGCAAAGTCCGATGAGACTTGGATCGCCAGCGCGGTGGAGCATTTTCAGGAGTTTGAAGCAATTATGGGATCCGCCCCTGATGCAGCGCTCATACAGTACTGGCAGGCGCACCCGTCGCGTGCGCTGCCCGAGACGGATCCTCGAACGGGGACATGGCTGATAAATCGGTATCTCGAATGGCGCCAGTCGCACCGATAGGCTGCACGGGAGCGCTGAGCGATGGGTGGTTTGCCGGATTCAAACGCAACGTCGTTGGCGCGTCATCGACCTCGTGACGCAGGTGACCGGGCAGCCACCAACTGGGCGAGTTCCCCCACGTTCCTCAGTTTCTCCATTTCACTAGTCGCGAACCTGATATTGAGCCTCGCCTCAATTTCGATCAGCAGCGTGACGTTTATGACTGAGTCCCACGCAGGAATATCTTTTGCGCTAGTTTCAGCAGTTAACTCAAGTTCCGGGTCATCAAATACTTCCCGAAAGATTCTGGTAAGTTCCCGCATTATAAATGTCTCATCCATGTTCAACCTCAGGTGCAAGAGGAAGGGCACTAACTAAGTAGCAGGGTCTCAGCAACCAGCAGCAATGCGCTGTTTGTGACTTAGGACGCTGTTGAGTGCTTCGCGGAAACTTACGACCTCTGGAGCGCGCGAAAGGGATTCACGGAACGCCGCCTCTGCGCCTTCCAGATCACCGGCACGGTGCAGTATGAATCCTAGCAGGCCATAAGTGTGTGGATTCTTGGCGGTCAATGGCACAGCAGCGGCAGCGATCTCCGCTGCCTCATGTTGCCGCCCCGTCCGAGACAACACATCTGCGAGTGATAGGTGGCACTTGGCTCCAAATGGATGGATCCGAATGGCGGTACGTAGCGTCTCCTCTGCCCTTCCAAGATCGCCTGTCGCGGTCAATGCGGATGCAAGGAGGTAGTGATTTTCTGGGTTCTGAGGATCGATCGTCATTGCCCGGAGAGCTGAATCCCGAGCTTCCGCCGGCCTGTTCAGGCGCAGTAGCGAACTGCCAAGGGCACGCCAGCCTCTGTCCGACGCCGGCGATACCTCGATCCCCTTTTCGAGACAAACACAGGCTACCGCAGGGTCACCGCTGCCTTCGGCGAGATATATTCCCTCATGTAGGTCTCGATTCCATTCATAATTAAGATAGCGCCGCACATTTTGTTCGAAAGTAAATCGCCCCTCGTCCATGTGTCGATAAGCGCTGCTTCCGGTTACATATTGCAGCCCATAATGCGCTGCTACGTTCGGGTGGATGGGAAGCTCGTCCCATGGAAAGACAGAGTAGTGATACCCGTTGATTGCTATGTGAATTTCTTCGTCCGGTATTCCCATCGCTCCGAACACATGCTTAGCAATATGATCGAAGATCCGCTTTGTTGGATGACCACGTGTATGAAATAGCGGCTCACTGCGGAATCGTTCCTCCATTAGGCGTGTCACGCTGATCCCGCATGCCGTGTCCCGCTGCTCCTGCTGTGCGAGATGAATCTCGTACAGCCTATCCAGGTGTGCGTGCTTGGCGACATCAAGATCGATGTATCGGGCGAAAGCCTCATTGACCGGAACCTGGTCAATCAGCCTATTCAGATAGCTATCACCAAGCTCCGCCGGGTAGGGCCCGCTCGGTAGGAACGGGTACGATCGGTTGTGGACATGGTCTTGGCTTGCAAAAGGCCAGATGAACGTGCCAATAACCAATGGAAACCGGTAGATCGTCACATCGGGTGGTACGATGGAGTAATCGACCCGCGGTTGACTATCAAACATCTGCTCGACGACGACATCCGCTTCGCTCAGTGCCTTGGTGTCGTCGCTGCCGATCAGGACGAGCTTCACAATATCCTGCCGAAGCGGCGCAAAGTGCCGCCGGTACATTTCGCATAGGGCCTGTGCCTGGCAGTTGCCGTAGAATACAACAGTCCTTGGCATGCGTACGTGGATCCTCTTGATACTGCAGCGGAGTGGCCCGTGAAAAGTCACGTTACACTGCCCGCTTAATCCAATAACCTGTCGGCGTTTGGCCCGATAGAGGAATCTGCCTGATGCTCGACCAGCCAATTGCCTCCGCACCGCTGACCGATGTGCAACGACAGCTCCTCACCAAGCCCCCCACGTTGGCCGCCATCTTCCAACTCGGCGACCGCCTCGCCGCCGCCACACCACTTCCTGACGCCGCAACCCAGCGCATCGCCGTCGTCGGCGGCGTCACCATCGACTACCTCCGCCGCGCGATCGCCTGCGCCGTCGCCGCCGAGGGCGTGTTCC
>DATAPW010000074.1:0-40285 GCA_036265005.1 Acetobacteraceae bacterium
GGCTCGGTGCGCCGGAGGAGATGGCCGGTGCGATCAGGTATCTTGCCAGCCCGCTGGCATCCTACATCACCGGCCAGACATTGCTGCTGGATGGCGGCCTGACGGCGTACTAAGGCACGCTGTCATTGCGAGCGCAGCGAAGCGATCCCGTTCCGGTACCCGCACTGGACCGGGATTGCCGTGTCGCTTCGCTCCTCGCCATGACAGGTCATCTTTGGAACACCCCGCGCAGCCATGCGCAGGACTCGGCCATTGCGTCACCCGCCTTGTCCACCAGTCCGACCCAGAAGAAGAAGCCGTGGTTCATGCCGTCCCAGCGTGACATGGCGCACGGCACTCCGGCTGAACGGAGTTTGTCCGCGTAATATTCGCCCTCGTCGCGCAGCGGGTCGTATTCTGCGGTGACCACCAGCGCCGGCGGCAAATTGCTGAAATCGGCCGCGCGCAGCGGCGACGCATAAGGCTGCACCGCCTCGGCCGGATCGCGCAGATAGTGGTGCCAGAACCACTGCATTGTATCGCGCGTCAGCCCATAGCCGTCGGCGTTCGCCTGATAGGACGGCGTGCCCGGCGAGTGATAATCGGTGACAGGATAGATCAGCAATTGCCCGCACAGCGCCGGGCCACCTTCATCGCGGATGCGAAGCGCAGCGGCGGCCGCCAGGTTGCCGCCGGCGCTGTCGCCTCCCACCACCAGTCGCGCCGCGTCGCCGTCCAGCTCCGACGCATGCCCGGCGATCCAGTGCGTGGCGAACACGCAGTCATCGAGACCCGCGGGAAATTTGTGCTCGGGCGCCAGCCGGTAGTCCACCGACACCACGACGCACAAGGCGCCGGCGCACAGGTTGCGGCACATCCCGTCATGCGTGTCCAGGCTGCACAGCACGAAGCCGCTGCCATGGAAGAACGCCAGCAGCGGAAACGGCCCCTGCCCCATCGGCCGATAGATGCGCAGCCTCAGGTCGCCGCCCGGCCCTGGGATAGTGCGCTCGGCCACCGCGGCAATCGCTGCCGGCGGCGCCATGATGGCAACCCGCGCCTCGTACTGGGTGCGAGCTTCGGCCACCGATAGCGTGTGGGTGGCCGGGACGCCGGTTCCCTTGTCGAGCAAGGCCTGGATCTGTGGATCGACTGGCATGCTTCCTCCTGCTGCAAAGAGCGGGCACCTTGGCCGGATTGCAAGCCTAATGAAGAGGACCTGGCGGATGGAGATCAAGAGACTGCTGGTCGCGAACCGGGGGGAGATCGCGATCCGCGTCATGCGCACAGCAGCGGAACTGGGCATTCGCACGGTAGCGGTGCATTCAGCCGACGACGCGCAGTCGCTGCACACGCGGTGCGCGGATGAGGTGCGTGCGCTCGATGGCAGCGGCGTCGCGGCGTATCTGGATGCAGCGCAACTGGTTGCGGTTGCTCGCGAAGCAGGATGCGACGCGATCCATCCCGGCTATGGGTTTCTCAGCGAGAACGCGTCGTTTGCGCGGCTTTGCGCGGATGCGGGCCTATTGTTCGTCGGACCACGACCGGCGACGCTCGAACTATTCGGCGACAAGGCGGCCGCACGACGCTTCGCGGAGCGCTGCGACGTGCCGGTGATTCCGGGAACGTCCGGAGCCACCAGCCTCGACGAAGCACGCGCATTCCTTGCATCGCTGGGACCCGGCAGCGCGGTCATGGTCAAGGCGATCGCCGGCGGCGGCGGTCGCGGCATGCGCGTGGTCACCGCCCCCGATCAGTTGGCAACGGCGTTCGAGCGCTGCGCGGCGGAAGCGCAGCAGGCGTTCGGCAATGGCGAACTGTATGTCGAACGCCTGTTCCCCCACGCACGCCACATCGAGGTGCAGGTGCTGGGCGACGGCACGGGCGCAGTTTCGCATCTATGGGAGCGCGAGTGCAGCCTCCAGCGCGAACGCCAGAAGCTGATCGAGATCGCGCCTGCACCGTTCCTCCACCCCGCAATACGGCAGCGGCTGCTGCACGCAGCGACCACGCTCGCATCCGCCGCAGATTACCTGAACGCCGGCACGTTCGAATTCCTGGTGGACGCGACGCGCAATACGGACGAGGCGGCAATCGCCTTCATCGAGGCGAACGTGCGGCTGCAGGTCGAGCATACGGTGACCGAGCAGGTCACCGGCATCGATCTCGTACGGGCGCAGCTTGAACTCGCCGGGGGCCGGACGCTTGCGGACCTGCGGCTGCGCCAGCAGGACATCCCACTGCCACGCGGCATGGCGCTGCAGGCCCGCGTCAACCTGGAGAGCATGACCGACGATGGCCATGTTCGTCCGGCCGGCGGCGTGCTGAGTGCGTATGAACCGCCCTCGGGACCGGGCGTGCGCGTGGATGGCTACGGCTACGCCGGTTATCGCACCAACCCGCGGTTCGATTCACTGCTGGCGAAGGTCATCGTGCATGCGGGATCGGACCGGTTCGCCGATGTGGCGGGCAAGGCGTCACGCGCCTTGTCGGAATTCCGCCTTGCCGGTATCGCGACGAATGTCGGGTTCCTCCAGGCGCTGTTGTGTCATCCCGACGTACTGGCGGGCAGGACCCATACGCGGTTCGTGGAGGAGCATGTCGGCGAACTGCTTGCCGCCGATGCGTCGGCGCAGCACCGCTACTTCGAGCCGCCGACCGCGGCACCGCGCATGCCCGGCGCGAAGCTGGAGACCAACGACCCTTTGGGCGTCGTGCTGTACGGCAAGACCGGCGCGGCGTCGGCAGCCGAAGCGCCGGACGCCGATGCGGTGACCGGACCCGAGGGGACCGTGCCGCTGCGCGCGCCGATGCAAGGCACCATCGTGGCCATCGCTGTGGCCGAAGGCGACGCAGTGCGGGCGGGGCAGGAAGTCCTGGTGATGGAAGCGATGAAGATGCAGCACGCCATCAACGCCAGCGCCAGCGGCGTGGTGCGCGCCATCACCATCGCCGTGGGCGATACCGTGTTCGAAAGCCACCCGCTTGCCTTCATCGAGCAGCACGACGAAGCCGACGGGGCGACGCACCTGGCCCAGGAGATCGATCTCGATCTGATCCGCCCCGACCTGGCCGAGGTGCTGGACCGTCGCGCCCGTGCATTCGACGCGGCGCGTCCCAAGGCCGTTGCACGTCGGCGCGCGACAGGCCAGCGCACCGCCCGGGAGAATATCGAGGATATCTGCGATCCCGGCTCGTTCGTCGAATACGGTTCGCTGGTGCTCGCGGCGCGCCGGCGCACCACACCGCTCGACGAACTGATCGAACAATCCGTGGCGGATGGCCTGATCATGGGCCTCGCCACGATCAACGGCGATACATTCCCCGAGGAGCGCAGCCGCGCGGTGGTCGTGTCGTACGACTATACCGTGATGGCCGGAACCCAGGGCCACATGGGCCACCATAAGCAGGATCGCATGTTCGAAATGGCCGGCAAGTGGCGCATTCCGGTCGTGCTGTTCGCCGAGGGCGGCGGTGGGCGCGGCAGCGACACCGACAACGTCAGCAACATGAGCGACACGTTCTATCGTTTGCCGGCTTTGAGCGGACTGGTGCCGCTGGTCGGCATCGCGTCGGGTCGCTGTTTTGCCGGCAACGCCGTGCTGCTCGGCTGCTGCGACGTGATCATCGCCACGGCCAATGCGACGATCGGCATGGCCGGCCCGGCAATGATCGAAGGCGGCGGATTGGGCGTCTATCGGCCGGAAGAGGTCGGACCGATGCACGTGCAGGTGGCCAATGGCGTGGTCGATATCGCCGTGCAGGACGAAGCCGAGGCCGTGCAGGTGGCGCGGCAGTACCTGTCGTATTTCCAGGGACGCATCGCGGCGTGGGACTGCGCCGATCAGCGCGGACTGCGGCACGTGGTGCCGGAGAACCGGCTGCGCGGCTACGACATGCGAGGCCTGATCGAGACGCTAGCAGATACGGGTTCGATGCTGGAAATCCGCCGTGGCTTCGGCCTCGGCATGATCACCGCGTTCATCCGCGTCGAAGGCAGGCCGATGGGGGTGATCGCCAACAATCCGATGCATCTTGGCGGCGCGATCGACAGCGATGCGGCCGACAAGGCGGCGCGCTTCATGCAATTATGCGATGCGCATGACATCCCGCTGCTGTCGCTGAACGACAATCCGGGCAACATGGTCGGCCCCGAGGCGGAGAAGACCGCACTGGTGCGCCACTGCTGCCGCACCTACCTGATCGGTGCCAACCTGACGGTCCCAACATTCTTCGTGATGACGCGCAAGTCATATGGGCTGGGCAAGCTGGCAATGACCGGCGGCAGCATGCGGCTTGGCGTATTCGCCATCGCCTGGCCGACCGGCGAATTCGGTGGGATGGGGCTGGAGGGCCAGGTCAAACTGGGCCGCCGCAAGGAACTCGCCGCAATAGCCGATCCCGCCGAAAGGCTGGCCGCGTACGAAGGGATGGTGGCGGAGCTGTATGAGCGCGGGAAAGCCTTGAATGCCGGGTCGCTGTTCGAGGTCGACGAGGTGATCGACCCAGCCGACACACGCAAGTGGATCGTCGCCGGCCTGCGCTCCATGCCGCCGAAACCGCAACGCGAGGGCAAGAAGCGGCCCTGCGTCGATGGGTGGTAGGATGGGCGATGCCGTCCCCCTACCCCCTCCCGCAAGGCGAGGTTGCGGGCAATGGCTCCACTACGCGCGTCGCCATCGGGAAATGCGTAATCGGCCCGGTGAACGGCGGGAAACGGGCGAATGCCGCGCGCATCTCGTGTCGCACCGGTGAATTCAGCGCAGCGGTCAAAGCGGTCTGGTTGTCGAACACCACCTTGTTGCGCTGCATGTGCGCCACCCGACGCCAGGGCAGGCAGCCGCACCAGTCAATGCAGGAGTATATCTCGATCTGCCTGATGCCGGGAAACCGCGCCATGATCGGCGGGTGGTCGTCGATGTAGTGGGTCAGCCACGCGGTCAGGTCTTCCGCGCTGCCTTCATAGGCGACGAGATAGGTGCAGGGTACGTCGCCGGGCGGCGTATGGAACGCTGCATCCGGCACCGGATAACGCCGCGCCAGCATCGCCTGCTGGGTCACCTCAGCGCCTTCCAGCGACGGCAGGGCGCCCGGTGCGGCGAGCCCGTGGAGATAGCCATTTGCCGCCGCTGCCGCTTCCAGCACTGCAATGTCATCGAAATAGAGCTGCAGACCCAGCGCCGGCGGCGGGCCGTCGTCGAGGTAGGGGTCGCTGGTGCTGGATGGCGTGTAGATCAGTCCCTGGCGCAACCCGGGCGTTGCGGCGATGTACCGGGCAAGCCACGCCAGATCGGCGTCGCTCGCGCGCGATTGCGGAGCGTCGGCCTGACGAAACAACGCGAACCAGCAAACCGTCATCCGCGGAATAACCCGGCGACCGCCGCGGGCGCGTAACCAGGCGCAACACGCACGTCCACCACCGCAACGCCGCCGCCCTCCACTGCCGCGATCGCGTTCTGGAACGCCGTCGCCAGTTCCGCACCATCGGTGACCGGGCCGAAGCCCATTGCGCCCTGCGCCTGGGCCAGTCGGGCAAGGTCGATCTCGGGATCGGCAATCCGTTGGCCGATCCAGCGATTTTCCACCGGACGGTTGCGCATGCGCGCCACCCGTTCCTGGTGCAACTCGTCGTTGAAGAACGAGCGGTTGTTGCAGACCACCACAAGCAACGGAATGTTGTAGTGTACCGCAGTCCACAGCGCGGTGGCGCCCATCAGGAAGTCGCCGTCGCCACAGACCGCCACCGGAATCCGGCCGCTGCCGCGCAGCGCCAGCGCCGCGCCGACCGCGATCCCCGGGCCGCCGCCAATCCCGCCGCCGCCGTCGGAGCCGATGTAGTCCAGCGGATGGCGGAACGGCCACAGCGCCGCGTTCCACGACAGCGACACGTGCAGCAGCGAAGCGGCCCGCGCGCCGAGTGCCTGGCGCAAAGCCAACGTCATCTCGGCGACGCTGATGCTGCCCGGCTCGCCGGTGGGTGCAACAGCGGGCGGCGAAGGCGCGCCGGAACCGCCGGGCGATCGCGGCAACTGCGCCATCATGGCGGCAACCACGGCATCCGCGCCGGCGGCAATGAACAGATCGGCCGGTGGCAGCGCCTGGTGATCCATGCTCCAGCCGTTGTGCAGCTGGTGATCCAGCGAGACATTGATCACCTTCGCCGCCGGCGCCACGGTGCCGCAGGCGGCCTTCAGCGCGCCCGCCAGATCCACCCAATCCAGGCTGAGAATGACATCCGCCGCGGCGATCGCCTGAGCCGCCTCCTGCACCGGGAACGTCGCAGGCGCGCCGGCGTGCAGCGGATGGTCGGTCGGGAACACTGCGCCGATCTTCAGGTCGGTCACCACGCGCGCCCGCAACGCCTCGGCCAGTGCGACGCGATCGGCCCACGCCTGCTCGCCGCGCGAACCGCGTCCCATGAGGATCACAGGCTGCTTCGCCGCACGCAGCATCGCCAGCGCCTGGGCAACCTGTTCCAACGGAACCCCGGCCGCCACGTCCGGCACAAATCGCGAAATATCAAGCGGCGGCAGCGGGTCGGCCAGCGGCGCCTCCTGCATGCCGGCGTCGAGGTTGACGTAGACCGGCGCCATTGGTGATGACCGGGTCAGCCAGAACGCGCGCAACACCGCCTCGCGCGCAGCCTCGGCCGACGCCGGCTGGTCATCCCACTTGGTGTAGGGACGGACCAGCGCGCCCTGATCGCGCGCGGTATGGATCCAGTCGATCCACGGCCGGCGCTTCGGCGCGTCCACCGGGCCGGTGGCGCCGAGTACCAATACCGGCATACGGTCGCACCAAGCGTTGAAAATTGCCATCGTGGCGTGCATCAGCCCGACATTCGAGTGCACTGCCGCGGCCATCGGCCTCCCGGTCACCTTGGCGTAGCCGTGGGCGATCGCGACAGCGGATTCTTCATGCAGGCACAGCAGCATCTGCGGCTGGACATTGCCGAGATGGTTCACCAGGCTGTCGTGGAAGCCGCGGTAACTGGCGCCGGGATTCAGCGCGATATACGGAATTTCCAGTGCGCGCAGCGTCTCCGCCACCACATCGCTGCCGAACAGCGCGTTGCCCGAGGGCAGCGGCAACGGCCGCTCGATCGGCGCGCCCGAACGATCCGCGAGGTGGTCCTGGGCATCAGCCATGCGGCGGCTCCTGTTTGATGTTCAGCACACCGGCCCGTCCACCGGGCAACTCGCAGCAATGTTATGTTCCGTAGTTAATGTGGTGGTCAGCATCTTGTCCATATAGCCAAGTGTCAGCACCTCATCGAAGAAGGAACAGCCCATGCCCTTCGATGCAATCGTCGCGCTCCCGCGGCAGAGAGCAGTTTTCGACGCACTCGAACGCCAAAACCTGACGCCGGTCTCCTGGGAGATGCTGGCGGAACACAAGCAGGCACAACAGCGAAAATTCGGGCCGAGTTTTTGGTATCGGCATCAAGCGGCGGTATCGATTGCACTGGTCATCGCCAGTCCGATCGTGGGCGCGGCCATCGGAGCGCTCGAAGGGTTCACGCCGCACGCCAGCGCACTGACGATTGGCAGCAGTTTCGTCTGGATGTGCATGGTCGCGCTGATTACCGGGACCGGTCTGATCAAATTGCGCGCGGGGTCGTATTGGGAGGAACGCCGGCTGCCGGTGAGCTTTCTGGCCGATCAGGATGTTCCCCCGCCGATCGCCGAAGTTGCCCGGTCGCTGCAGCGTGAAGTGCCGGGCAGCCGGTTGATCCTCGGCGAGCTGAAGCGTGACGAGGTCGTGCTGGATCCCTACCTGCTGCTGGACGACGGCAACGAGCGCGTGTGCCTGGGCATCTGGGAGAACGGCCGGGTGATCGCCTGCGCCCGGTAGGTTACGGCACTCCGGCGCGGACCGCGTAGGGCCGAACAGCAAGCGCATTCCGCCATGCGGGTGGCGGAATGCGCTGCGCTTTCGGCCCTACGCGGTCCGGCCTGCGGCTGGCCTCCACCTGGCCGTTACGTGGGGATCCGCACCGGCAGCGAACGGATGCCGTGAATGAAGTTCGAATAGATCCGCCGCGGCTCGCCCATCACCTCGATCACCGGATGGCGCGGCAGCAGTTCCTCCCACAGGATGCGAAGCTGCAACTCGGCCAGCCGGTTGCCGACGCAGCGATGCACGCCGAAGCCGAATGACAAATGCTGCCGCGGGCGCGCCCGGTCGATGATGAAGCGATCAGGCGCCTCGATCGCGTCCGGATCGCGATTCCCCGAGACATACCAGATCACCACCTTGTCGCCCTTGCGGATCGGCCGGCCGGCGATCTCGGCATCCTCGATCGCGGTCCGGCGCATGTGGATCACCGGCGTCACGTAGCGGATGATCTCCGACACCATGCCGGGTACCAGCGCCGGATTGGCCCGCAACTTTCGATATTCATCCGGATGCTGGTGCAGTGCCAGCAGTCCGCCGCTCATCGAATTGCGCGTCGTGTCGTTGCCGCCGACGATCAGCAGCGCCAGGTTGCCCATGAACTCGCGCAACGGCATTTCGCGGGTTGACGGGCCCTGCGCCAACATCGTCAGCAGGTCGAATTTCGGCGGTCCCTTCGCGCGCTCGTTGAACAACCCGGCCATCGTCTCGGCCATCACCTTCATTTCCGCGAAACGCTCGTCCTCGGAATGAACCGGCGCGTCGGGCGCGTTCACGTTGCAGATCGCCACATCCGACCAATAGGTCAGCTTCCGGCGTTCCTCCCACGGATAATCGAACAGCGTCGCCAGCATCATGGTGGTCAGTTCGATCGACACGTGGTCCACCCAGTCGAACACTTCGCCTCGCGGCAGACTGTCCAGCACGCGGCAGGTGCGCTCGCGGATCACCGCTTCCATGTTGGCAAGGTTGCCCGGCGCCACGATGGGGCTCACCACCTTGCGCTGCTCGTCATGGCGCGGCGGATCCATGCGGATGAAACTCGGCCGCTCCATGCCTTTCGGCTGTTCCTCGATCTGGATGCCGCCGAGTTCGGACGCCGAGGAGTAGATGCCGTGGTTCACCTCGACATGCATGATGTCCTTGTACTTGGTAACCGCCCAGTACGGGCCGTAGCGGCTGTCCGGGCAGTAATGCACCGGGTCTTCGCGCCGCAGCCGTTCGAAATACGGATACCAGGTGTCGTCCTGGTAAAGCTGCGGATCGCTGACATCGATCGCATCGAGCGGGATCGCGTAGGCATCCGTGGCGGCGTCGGCATGGACCGGAGCGTTCATGGCAGTTCCTCCACTTCTTACGGTTGCCGGCGGCTTAGTGCTGGCCCTCCGGCATGGTCACGACCAGGCCGTCCAGGTCCGGGGTCATGGTGATCTGGCAGGACAGGCGCGAATTCGGCTGAGCGACCGCGGCGAAACTCAGCATGCTGGCTTCCTGCGATCCCGGCACCGGCGTGCCGATCTTCGCCAGCCATTCGGGTCCGAGATACACATGGCATGTCGCGCAGGCGCACTCGCCGCCGCAATCCGCATCGATGCCGGGAACGTTGTTGTCCACCGCACCACGCATCACGGAGGTGCCGAGAGGCACGTCCACCGTGTGTGCGGTACCGTTGTATTCGACGTAGGTAACCTTCGGCATGGTCCTCCCCTGCGGTCCGGGCCTGCCTATCCGGCAAGCTCTCGGAGCGAGCATGACACGTCCCGCAGCATGGACGCCATGGCCGGCTTCCGCCGGGCGATCATCAGCCGGCCGGCCATGAAGTCAGCCGGGGCGTTGACTGCCTCGACCGCCTGTATGGCACCATCTGCGGCGAGATGGAAAATGGCGAAGGAGCCGGTCGCCGGATCGCCGCGCACGACGGTTTCCGCCACGTCGAACGGCAACCCGGCGATCTGCAGCCTGGCCTCGAACTGGTCGGACCAGAACCACGGCACTTCGGGTGTCGGAGGCGCGCGCCCGCACAGATCGGCTGCCGCCTGCTTCGCCTGCTCCAGCGCATTGGGCACGCTCTCCAGCCGGACGGTGCGACGATACCGCGGCACGGGGCGATGGGTGCAGTCGCCGATCGCATGGATCGCCGGATCTGCCGTGCGCGCCGCCGGATCGACGATGATGCCGGTCGCGCAATCCAGGCCGGCCTCTCGTCCCGGCGCGTCATTCGGCGCCGCACCGATGCCGACCAGTACCGCATCGCAGGGAATGGCGCTGCCGTTCGACAGGCGAACCGCGGCGACGCGACCATCGGTGCCCTCGAACGCTTCCACCGACGCGTTCAGCGCGAAGCGCACGCCGGCGGCCGCATGATAGCGGTGGAAGTAGTCCGACAGCGGCACAGAGGCGACGCGTGGCAGCACGCGGGCCTCACGCTCGATCACCACAACATCCAGGCCGAGGCTGCGCGCCGAGGCAGCGGCTTCCAAGCCGATATAGCCCGCTCCGATGACCGCCAGGCGCGACCCGGGACGCAGTGCCGCCTTGAGGCGATCGGCGTCGGCAACCGTGCGCAATTCCAGCACGCCGCGGAATTGGCGTCCGGGGACCGGGATTGGCCGGGCATGCGCGCCAAGGGCAAGAATCAAATGGTCGTATGCAAACTGCTCATCGGTTGCCAATGCGACTGTTCGGCGCGCGCGGTCGATCCGCACCACCTGCGAAGCGAGCCGCAGTTCGATCCCGTTCGCCGGGTAGAACGCGGCAGGCCGCAGCAGCAGGGATGCAAGATCGCCCTCGCCCTTGAGCCACGCCTTCGACAGCGGAGGCCGCTGGTAGGGCGCGACCGGTTCGGCACCGATCAGCGTGATCGGGCCCTTCCAGCCATATTGGCGCAGCAACGCAGCGACCGAACCGCCCGCATGGCCGGCACCGGCGATCACGATACGGCTGGAAGTATCGGTCATGCCGCCAGCCTAGGTGAGTTTGCGAGGTGAGCGGAAGTGCGGCGCTTCAGGGATACTGGAACACGCAGCGCGAACCGGGCAAACTGCACGGCACATCCACCAGGCTCGCAGGCATAGGCGGGGCATGAGGCGGCTCATCCTCGGCACGGCTGTCGTCTTCGCTGCAACCGCCCACGCGGCACCGCCGCCGGACGCTGACCCTGCGCTTGCGCCGTGGTTCAACAGTCTGCGGCTACCGTTTACGAACGCCCTGTGCTGTTCGATCGCCGATTGCCGGCCGACGGACTCCCGCATTGTTGGCGATCACTATGAGGCGTTCGTCGGCGGCGAGTGGCGGGCGGTGCCGTCGGACAGGATATTGCAGCGCAGCGACAACCCGACTGGCCGCGCTGTCGTATGCTGGACGCCGAGCGCCGGCATTATGTGCTTTGTGCGCGGGCCAGAAAGCTGAACCGCATTGTCCTGAAACGCAAAGACCCCCGTACGCTCGAAGGCGTTGAACGGGGGTCACATTGCGAAGTCAATGCTTCGCGTCCGGCTCATATCGCCGAACAATGCGCGGACTTTGAAATTGGTCGCCGATGCCGCGTCAGTCGGCAACTCGGAACATGCCCGGTGGAGTCATGCTGTTTATGCACCCTCCTTCTTTCGTTGACAGCCAAAACTCTGCGCTCTGGACTGGCTCTTTGTCAAGGTAATGCTGTCCCGCCGAAGCGCTACACTGAGTTGTTCAACGCGCTTGGCGAGTGCGCCAAGGCCCGAACAAGATCAGCCCGGCTGACAATGCCGACCAGCTTGCCGTCACGCAGAATCGGGACGCGCTTGATATGGTGAATACCGATCAGATCGGCGATTTCGGCGGCGGTGGTCGTCTTCGCCGCACTCACCACGTCACGCGTCATCAGGTCTGCTGCACGGCGCTTGTCAGCCCGGATGTATTCGAGGAATTCCGGCGCAAGATCGGTGCCCTCGGCCAGCACGCCCAGCCACCATGCGCGGCGCATTTCGTTCGCCGCGCCAAACGGCCGCATCAGGTCGCCTTCGCTCAGCATGCCAAGTACCGTACCGTCGCGGCCGCAAACCGGCACCGCGCTGATCTCGTGCTCGGCGAGCAACGCCGCAACCTCAGCCACCGTCGCATCAGGCCCGACGGTGACCACATTCCTCGTCATGATGCTTGCAGCATTGAGCGACATCGTGCTTCTCCCGCACCCGTTGGCGGTCAGCAAACCACCGGACGGCGCGGACAGCATTGACCCAGGTCAAACCCCCGGCAGAACGCGGCCGGCTACTCCGCCGCCGCCTCCTGCTCCATCGTCGCCACGTCGCCGGCCAGGGTGGTACGCCGCACGTCGCGCACCTCGTTGCGGTCGAACCGCCGCCCGCGGTGCATCGTCTGGCGATTGTCCCACATCACCAGGTCGCAGCGCCTCCAGGCATGCGAGTAGACGAACTCCCGCTGCGTCGCGAACTCGTTCAGGTCGCGCAGGAACATCCGGGCTTCCGGGATCGTCCAGCCGTCAACCGTCCCGGCATGCGACGACAGGAACAGCGATTTGCGTCCCGTCACCGGGTGCGTGCGCACCAGCCTCTGGCGCACCGGCCTGAATGCCACGCGCTCCTCGTCGGTCAGGTCGGTGAAGCCGATCGCCTCGCGCGAGTACATCAGCGAATGTTCGCAGACCAGGTTTTCGACCTCGGCCTTGGTACGCGCATCCAGAGCGTCATAGGCGGCGCGCATGTCGGCGAATTCGGTATTGGCGCCCCAGGACGGCAGGATGCGACCGGAGAGCAGCGAGTATTTCGCTGGGATCGGCCGGAACGAGCTGTCGGAATGCCACAGCCGGTCGCCCAGCTTGAAGAACCACACCCGGTCCTCGGCCGAAATGATGTTGCCGTGCCGGTCGAGATTGGAGAAATCCGCCATGCCCGCGCGCAGCCGGCTGTCCTCCTTCTTCTGGATGTGGCCGCCGGTCTTGTAGTTCTCCAGCTCGCCGAAATGCAGTGTGAAGGCGAGCTGCTGCTCGTCGGTGATGTTCTGGCCGGGGAACACCAGCACGGCGTACTGGTCCATGCCCGCCTCGACCGCGGCAACCTCCTCGCGGGACAGCTTCCTGCCGCAGTCGATCCCCGAAACCTCGGCTGCGAACGCCGGGTGCAGAGGGCGGAACGATACGGTCATCTCGGTTGCTCCCCATTCGGCATGTCAGACGGAGGCGCATCATGCCACGCCACCGGCCGGATTGGCAGGGCGGGGCCGCACCGGCGAGGCCGCGGGGGCGCGGTTTGCCTTCCCGGGCATGGCAGTCCAGGCTATTCGATCACACATTCTGGCCGGGAGGTGCAGCCATGTTCATCGCGATGAACCGCTTCAAGGTCGCGCTCGGCTCGGAGGCGGACTTCGAGAAGGTCTGGACGTCGCGCAACAGCCATCTGTCCGGCGTGCCGGGATTCAGCGCATTCCATCTGCTGCGCGGACCGGCGCATGACGACCATGTGCTGTATTCGTCGCACACGATCTGGCGCAGCCGGGATGATTTCGAGGCCTGGACGCGGTCGGACGCCTTCCGCCGCGCCCACAGCGATGCGGGCAGCAATCGAGGCCTGTATCTCGGCCATCCGGAATTCGAAGGTTTCGACGTCATCCAGGCAATCGAGCCCGGCAGGAACTGACCCGGCAAGAGCTGACAGGGAGGTTCGTGATGCGCTTTGACGGCAAGATCGGCCTGGTCACCGGCGCCGGTTCCGGGATCGGCCGCGCAACGGCGATCGGCTTCGCGCAGCGCGGCGGCACGGTGGTGATCACTGATGTGAATGGCGACAGCATCCGGCAGGTCGCCGGCGAAATCGCCGCATCCGGCGGCACCGCCAGCGCCATCGTGGCGGACATGGCGAACCCCGCAGATATCGACGCGATGATCGCGCATGCGGTGGAGAAATTCGGCCGGCTCGATGTACTTCACAATAACGCGTTCGGCGTCCCGGCAACGCTGCGGCAAAACCGCCTCGCACGGTCGGCCGACATCGACCAGGCGGTCTGGGACTACACGATCCAGATCGGCCTCACCGCCGTGATGCAGGCGACCAGGGCCGCGCTGCCGATCATGCAAAAACAAGGCGGCGGCGCCATCGTCAATACGGCGTCGATCTCCGGCCTGTTCGCCGATTACGGCATCGCCGCCTACAACGTCATGAAGGCCGGCGTGATCAACCTGACGCGTGTCGTCGCCGTCGAATATGCCCCGCACAACATCCGCTGCAACTGCATCTGCCCGGGCGCGATCGACACGCCGCTGCTGCAGCGCTCGTTCAGCATCCCGGGATTTGCCGATGCAACACGCGCCGCGATCCCGATGGGCCGCCTCGGCCGGCCGGAGGAAATGGCCAACGTCGTGCTGTTCCTGGCGTCGGACCTGGCCTCCTATGTCAACGGTGCGGCGTTCGTCGCCGATGGTGGACTGACCGCCAAGACCGGCATCCCGACACGCTTCACCGACAACGAGGGGTGACCCGATGGCGTCGCTCCCGAACCGCCTGTCCGGCCTGAACTTCGACCTCGGCGAGGCGGCCGACATGCTGCGCGGCACGGTCGAGGCGTTCGCCGCCGACGAGATCGCCCCCCGCGCCGCAGCGATCGATCGCGACAATGCGTTCCCGATGGACCTGTGGCCGAAATTCGGCGAGTTGGGCGTGCTTGGCATCACCGTCGAGGAAGAATACGGCGGCGTCGGCATGGGCTATCTGGAACACGTCGTCGCGATGGAGGAAATCTCGCGCGCATCGGCGTCGGTCGGCCTGTCGTACGGGGCGCATTCGAACCTGTGCGTCAACCAGATCCGCCGCAACGGCAACGAGGCACAGAAGCGGAGATACCTGCCGAAGCTGATCAGCGGCGAGCATGTCGGAGCCTTGGCGATGAGCGAGCCAGGCGCAGGGTCCGATGTCGTCGGCATGCGCCTGCGTGCGGAGAAGCGCGGCGACCGCTATGTGCTGAACGGTTCCAAGATGTGGATCACCAACGGGCCGGACGCCGACACGCTGGTGGTGTATGCCAAAACCGATCCGGCGGCCGGACCGCAGGGGATCACGGCGTTCCTGATCGAGAAGGGCTTTGCCGGATTCTCGACCGCGCAGAAGCTCGACAAGCTGGGCATGCGCGGGTCCAACACGTGCGAGCTGGTGTTTGCCGATTGCGAGGTGCCGGAGGACAACGTGCTTGGCCGCGTCAACGACGGCGTGCGCGTGCTGATGAGCGGTCTGGATTACGAGCGCGCCGTGCTGGCGGCGGGACCGCTTGGCATCATGCAGGCCTGTATGGATGCGGTGGTGCCGTATGTGCATGAGCGGAAGCAGTTCGGCCAGGCGATCGGCGAGTTCCAGCTCATGCAGGGCAAGCTGGCCGACATGTACACCACGATGAACGCGGCGAAGGCCTACGTGTATACCGTGGCAAAGTCGTGCGACCGTGGCGAGACGACGCGCAAGGATGCCGCCGGCGCCATCCTGTACGCGGCGGAGAAGGCGACCTGGATGGCGCTCGAGGCGATCCAGTGCCTGGGCGGCAATGGCTACATCAACGACTATCCCACCGGCCGCCTGCTGCGCGATGCCAAGCTGTACGAGATCGGTGCCGGCACCAGCGAAATCCGCCGCATGCTGATCGGTCGCGAACTGTTCCGCGAGACGGCATGATGCGGATAGCACCTCCGCCCCAACCCTTCCCCGCTGCGCGGGCGAGGGAGTTCACCGCCCCCTCTCCCGCGCAGCGGGGGTGGGTTGGGGTGGGGGTGCCGCCCGCGTGACCACGATCCGTTCCGACATCGACCCGCGTTCCGCCGAATTCGTCGCCAATGCAGACGCGATGCGCATCCTCGTCGCAGACCTGCGCGCGCGCGTGGCCGACGTGCAGCTTGGCGGCGGCGAAACCGCACGCCAGCGGCACCTCGCACGCAACAAGCTGCTGCCACGCGATCGGGTCGCCGGACTGATCGACCCGGGCTCGCCATTCCTCGAATTGTCGCAGCTCGCCGCATACGGGCTCTACGACAACGAGGTTCCGTCGGCCGGCATCGTCACCGGCATCGGCCGCGTCTCCGGGCGCGAATGCGTCGTCGTCGCCAACGACGCCACCGTGAAGGGCGGCACCTATTTCCCCATCACGGTGAAGAAGCACCTTCGCGCGCAGGAGATCGCGCGGCAGAACCGCCTGCCCTGCATCTACCTGGTGGATTCCGGCGGCGCCTTCCTGCCGATGCAGGATGAGATCTTCCCGGACCGCGACCACTTCGGCCGCATCTTCTTCAACCAGGCCAATCTCTCCGCTGAGGGGATTCCGCAGATCGCCGCGGTGATGGGCTCGTGCACCGCTGGGGGCGCCTATGTGCCGGCGATGAGCGACGAAACGATCATCGTGCGCAAGCAGGGCACCATCTTTCTCGGCGGGCCGCCCCTGGTGCAGGCCGCCACCGGCGAAATCGTCAGCGCAGAAGATCTTGGGGGTGCCGATGTACATGCCCGCACCTCCGGTGTCGTCGATCACTACGCGCACGACGACCGGCACGCCCTCGCACTGTGCCGCCGCATCGTCGCCGGCCTGAACAGCAACAAACAGCCGCAGGTTACCTTGCGCGAGTCGCAGTCGCCGCACTACGACCCGGCCGAACTGTACGGCGTCGTGCCAACCGACCTGCGCGCACCGTACGATGCGCGCGAAGTGATCGCCCGCATCGTCGATGCCAGCGAATTCGACGAGTTCAAGCGACTGTATGGCACGACGCTGATCTGCGGCTTCGCGCATATCTACGGCTATCCGGTCGGCATTCTCGCCAATAACGGCATCCTGTTCTCCGAGTCAGCGCTGAAGGGCGCACATTTCGTGGAACTGTGCAGCCAGCGCGGCATTCCGCTGGTGTTCCTGCAGAACATCACCGGCTTCATGGTCGGACGGAAATACGAGGCGGGCGGCATCGCCAAGGATGGCGCCAAGCTGGTGACCGCAGTGTCCACCACGTCGGTGCCGAAGCTCACCGTGATCATCGGCGGCAGCTACGGCGCCGGCAATTACGGCATGTGCGGCCGCGCCTACGAACCGCGCTTCCTGTTCATGTGGCCGAACGCGCGCATCTCGGTGATGGGCGGCGAACAGGCGGCCATGGTGTTGGCGCAGGTGAGGCGCGGCGGGACCCAGACCATGGACGAGGAAGAGGCATTCAAGGCGCCGATCCGCGCGCAGTACGAGCGACAGGGTCATCCGTACTACGCCACGGCGCGACTATGGGACGACGGCATCATCGATCCGGCGGATACAAGGCGTGTACTGGGTCTCGCGCTGTCAGCCGCGCTGAATGCGCCGATTCAGCATACCCGGTTTGGGGTGTTCCGGATGTGAAGCAACTGTCGATGCGAGGAGCACAGCGACGAAGCAATCTCGGTCAGGCATGTGCGCGCACAAACCCGACCGAGATTGCTTCGTCGCTGTGCTCCTCGCAATGACAGGGGGAGTGGCATGTTTCGCACCCTGCTGATCGCCAACCGCGGCGAGGTCGCCTGCCGCATTGCGCGCACGGCGCGACGCATGGGCATCGCCACCGTTGCGGTCTATTCGGATGCCGATGCCGATGCACTGCACGTGAAGGCGGCGGATCGCGCCATCCTGCTGGGCCCGGCGCCGGCGCGCGACAGCTATCTCAACATTGCCCGCATCATCGCCGCCGCGCGCCGATGCAGCGCTGACGCCATCCACCCCGGCTACGGCTTTCTGTCGGAAAATCCCGCCTTCGCAGAAGCCTGCGCGGCGGCCGGGATCATCTTCGTCGGACCGCCGCCATCCGCCATGCGTGCAATGGGATCCAAATCCGCCGCCAAGGCGCTGATGGAGAGATCCGGCGTGCCGTTGCTGCCGGGCTACCACGGCGACAACCAAGACGCTGCATTCCTGGCCGAACAGGCAACCCGCATCGGCTTTCCGGTGATGATCAAGGCCGTCTCCGGCGGCGGCGGCCGCGGCATGCGGATTGTCGAGGCGGCCGACGAGTTCCCAGCAGCACTTACGGCCGCACGCCAGGAGGCCGCATCGGCCTTTGGCGATGACCGCGTGCTGATCGAATGCTACCTGGAGCGGCCGCGCCATATCGAGGTGCAGGTGTTCGCCGATGCCCACGGCAACGCGGTCCACCTGTTCGAGCGCGACTGCTCGGCGCAGCGGCGCCACCAGAAGGTGATCGAGGAAGCGCCCGCCCCCGGCCTGGACCCGGCTCGCCGCACCGCGATGGGGGAAGCTGCCGTGGCCGCCGCGCAGGCCGTGGGCTACCAGGGCGCCGGCACGGTGGAATTCGTCGTCAATGCCGACGGCTTCTTCTTCCTGGAAATGAACACCCGTCTCCAGGTCGAGCATCCGGTCACCGAGATGATCACCGGCTTCGACCTGGTGGAATGGCAGTTGCGCGTCGCCGCCGGCGAGACGCTGCCCGCCGAGCAGGACGCAATCCGCATTGCCGGCCATGCCATCGAGGCGCGCATCTATGCCGAAGATCCCGCGCGTGATTTCGCCCCGTCCACCGGGCGGCTGACGCTGTTCCGCACACCTGAGGCGACGCCGGACATCCGTATCGACACCGGCTTCGCCACCGGCGACAGCGTGTCGGTCCACTACGACGCCATGCTCGCCAAGCTGATCTGCCACGGCAGCACGCGTGACGAAGCACGGCGCATCCTGCATCGTGCACTGGCGGATACCGATGTCGTCGGCGTGGCCAGCAACCTGGATCTGCTCGGCCGGATCACCGCACATCCGGCGTTCGCCGCCGGCGGCATCGACACCGGCTTCATCGCCCGCCATGCGGACACGTTGCTCGCACCACAGGCCGAACCGACAGCGGAGGTGCTGGCGGTAGCGGCGTTATGCGTGCTGACCGATGAAGCCGAGGCCGCGGCACAGCAGGCGACCGCGAGCAGCGATCCATATTCGCCATGGCATGCTCGCGATCAGTGGTGGCTGAATGGTGCGCCCGCGAGGCGACTGGATTTCATTGCCGGCGAGACGCCGTGTCCGGTGCATGTGCGGCACCAGCCTGCCGCATGGCAGCTCAGGATCGGCGAGCGCACCGTTGCAGCCTCGGCAGTGCGCACTCCGGACGGCCGCCTGAACCTCACGCTGGATGGCGAGCGCCGCCGCGTCTCCGCGATGCGGCAAGGTGAAACGGTCAGCGTGCGGCAGGACGGAGAAAGCTGGCGCCTGCGCCTGCCGGACCCGATCGCTGCCGCGGCGGAAGAGGACGATGCGGGCGGCAGGCTTGTCGCACCGATCCCTGGGCAGGTGACCGAGGTCGCCGCCGCGCCCGGAATGGCGGTGACCCGCGGCCAGGTGCTCGTTGTGCTCGAGGCGATGAAGACCGTGTTCCGCCTTGCCGCACCCGCCGATGGCACCATCGCCACGGTGTCCTGTCAGGCCGGGGACACCGTGGTCGAAGGTCAGCTCCTGATCAGCTTTGCCGATGACGCCGGAGCCGCTCCGCCGGCTCAGCCCCATCAGACATAGGGTGGAAAAGCGCGCGCATTCCGCCCGGTGGGTGGCGGAATGCGCTACGCTTTCGCTCGCACCATCATGCGTTCCAGTCGTTGATCGTGGCCGGCCAGCAGCACCGCGATCGCGGTGATCAGCGGCCCCAACGCCAGACAAAGCAGTCCGATGTCGGCGCTGCCGGTGGCATCCTTCACCAGCCCATAGACCGACGGCCCGAGCCATCCACCCAAATTGCCGACGGCGTTGATCATGGCCAGGCCACCAGCCAGGGCTACGCCGGTCAGCATGGCGCTGGGGAGCGACCAGAAGGTCGGCACGAGGGCTTGCTGGCCCATCAGCGCGATGCAGAGCGCGATCATCGTGATGACCGGGTGGCCGACGCCGATCAGGACACACGCCGCGAGCCCGCCGGCGGCGACCAGCGCCGCACCGGCCACGTGCCAGGTCCGCTCGCCGTGCAGGTCGGAATGGTAGCCCCAGTAGATCATCGCCACGAAAGCACACAGGTACGGCAGCGCGCTGACCAGCCCGATCCACTCGGTCGACACGCCAAGTCCCTTGACGATCAGCGGCAGGAAGAACACCAGCCCGTAGCCTGATCCGTTCTGGCCGACATAGGCCAGCGTCAGCAGCCACAGCTTCGGATTGCGGAACGCCTCGGCGAGCGAGTACTTCCGGACCGACTCGCGCTGTGCCTGCTCCGAGTCCAGCCGGTTCTGCAACCAGGTCCGCTGCGCCGGCGTCAGCCACTGTGCATCCGTCGGCCGATCGGTCAGCAACTTCCAGGTCACGAAGCACATGATGATCGGCGGCAGGCCCTCGATGATGAACAGCCACTGCCAGCCCTGCAGGCCCAGCACGCCGTGCATTTGCAGCAACAGCCCGCCGATCGGCGGCCCGATGAACAGCGAGATCACGCTGGCCGACTGGAAGATGCCCATCATGCGGGTGCGGTAGTACGACGGGAACCACCAGGTCATGTACAGCAGCACACCCGGATAGAATCCGGCCTCGGCCAACCCGAGCAGGACGCGGTTGCCATAGAAGCTCCACTCGTCCCACACGAAACCGGTCAGCGCGGCGATGACACCCCAGGTGAACAGGATGCGGGCAATCCAGCGCCGCGCGCCCACCTTGTTGAGAATGAGGTTGCTCGGGATCTCGGCCAGGAAGTAGCCCAGGAAGAACAGTCCGGCACCGAACCCGAACACCGCGTTGGTGAACCCGAGATACTTGATCATCGTTGTCCCGGCCATGCCGACGTTCGACCGGTCCAGGTAGGCACAGAAATAGCCGAGCATGAGCAACGGCATCAGCCGCCACGTCACCCGCCTGATGGTTTCTCGCTCGATCGGCTCGATTTCGTGCAGCGAGCTGGCGGCTACACTGACAGCCATGTTGGTTCCTCCTTGTCGTCGCCGGTGACGAAATCGTTGTCGCCGAATGGCTCTGCAGAAATCGGCTCGCAGCCTGACCCGGAGGTGTGGTCCCTAGGCCTCATAGGAGCACAACTGGAATGAGTTACCAGCCGGTTAACCGATAATGCAAATAGACCGCCCCTCCCTTTGCCGCGCGGCCTGCCCGAGGCAGTCCTCCATCCTCGGTCGAAGCGCCGCGGCATCCGGGGTTGTTTAGACATTGTTGGCACCGTCCGCCAGCCCACCGCGTGGCTCGAAGCCTCAGCCGGGCCTATTGCGTCACATGGCCTGCCATGGCCACAGTGAGTGACGTGTCGGTGACCCGGCGCGGCCGGGGCCAGTACGCGAAGGTCCGAACAGGGAGGAACGCAAAGCGATGAGACGGCTTGCATATACGGCGGCGGCAGCACTGGCGGTGGCTCTGACGGCTGGCGCGATAGCGGCGGATACGCCGGGCGTCACCGCGACCGAAATCAAGATCGGTCACACCAATCCTTACAGTGGCCCCGCCTCGGCCTATGGCGTGCTGGGCAAGCTGGAACAAGCCTATTTCAACACAATGGTCAATGAGCAGGGCGGCGTCGCCGGCCACAAGATCGACTTCATATCGTATGACGACGGCTACAGCCCGCCGAAAGCGGTGGAGCAGGTTCGCCGGCTGGTCGAGGAGGACAAGGTCGCCTTCACCTTCAACACTCTCGGCACACCGAGCAACAGTGCGATCCAGCACTACATGAACCAGAAGAAGGTGCCACAACTGTTCGTGGCGACCGGCGCCGACAAGTGGGGCAACTACAAGCAGTTCCCGTGGACCATCGGCTGGCAGCCAAGTTATCGGACGGAAGCGCAGATCTATACCAAATACATGCTGCAGCAGAACCCGAACATGAAGCTGGCGATTCTTTACCAGAACGACGACTTCGGCAAGGACTACCCGGCTGGCGTCAAGGATGTACTGGGCGACAAGTTCGACAAGGTGGTAACCACGGCGACCTATGAGGTCACCGATCCGACCGTGGACAGCCAGATCACCTCGCTGCAGGCGTCAGGAGCGGATGTACTGCTGGTTGCCGCCACGCCGAAATTCGCCGCACAGGCCATCCGCAAGGTGCATGACCTGAACTGGAAGCCGATGTTCTTCATGACCAACGTGGCGATCTCGGTTGGCGCAGTGATTACGCCGGCCGGCCCCGAGAATGCCATCGGCATGATCAGTGCCGCCTATCTGAAGGATCCGACGGATCCGGCGTTCAAGGACGATGCCGGCATGAAGGAGTGGCGCTCCTTCATGGACAAGTATCTGCCGGGTGCCGACCAGACAGACGGCGGCTATGTCGCTGCCTACGCGGTCAGCGACACGATGCTGAAGGTGCTGAAGCAGTGCAACGGTGACTTCTCGCGAGAGAATATCATGAAACAGGTCGCGAACCTGCATGATGTGAGCAACCCGCTGCTGCTGCCCGGCATCAAGATCAACACCAGTCCGACCAACTATCACCCGATCAAGGCGATGCAGTTGGAGAAATGGGACGGCAAGACCTTTGTGCGCTTCGGCGACGTGATCCAGGGCGCAGAGTCCTGATACGACGGGGCATGGCGGCAACCCCCGCCATGCCCCGCCGCTGACCGGTTGCCGCGGGGGAGTGGCCAGTGGACATCCTGCACGTCGTGGTTCTCATGCTCGAGAACCGCTCGTTCGACTGCATGTTCGGCAAGTTGCAGGCAAAGATCGCCGGGCTCGACGGCCTGCCCGACAACGCCAGCAATATCTGGCACGGGCCGAACGGCGCGATCGAGATTCCGGCCTGGAACGACCCGATGCTGACGTCGGTGTCGGCCACGATTCCTGATCCCGATCCAGGTGAGCTTTACAGCGACATAGCCGTGCAGCTTCGCGGATTGAACGGCGATGCCCCGATGGGCGGTTTCGTTGACAACTACATGAACCAGAAGCCGGCAGACCTGCCTTACGATCCCAAGGCGGTCATGCACTACTTCACCGCAGATCAGGTGCCGGTATTGAGCCAGCTCGCCTGCGAGTTCGGTGTATCCGATCGCTGGTTCGCCTCGGCGCCATGCCAGACCTGGCCCAACCGGTTCTTTGCCCACACAGGAACCGCTGCCGGCAATCTGAACAACGAGCCGCCGCACTTCCCCTACACGATGCCGACGGTGTTCGGCCGCCTGACCGAGAAACACTGCGACTGGCGGGTGTACTTTCACGATACCCCACAGGCGGCGACCCTGGCGACGCTGTGGGACGATGTACCGACCCATTTCCGCTTCTTCAATGCCTTTGCTGCGGACGCGGCGGCCGGCGCACTGCCAACCTACAGCTTCATCGAGCCGCGGTATTTCGCCAACGCCCTCCTGAACCTGATTCCCAACGACATGCACCCGCCGCACAACATTGCCTATGGCGAGCAGCTTGTGGCGGAGGTCTACAACGCCCTCCGATCGGGACCGCGATGGAAGCAGACGCTGCTGATGATTATGTTCGATGAGCATGGCGGCTGTTATGATCACGTGGTGCCTCCCGTGGCGACGCCGCCGGACGCTGCGCCGGCCAATGCGCCGTTCAACCGTTATGGTGTCCGCGTTCCCGCGGTGATTGTTTCGCCCTATGTGCAGAAGGGCAGCCTCATCCGCCCGCCCAACGCCACACCGTTCGATCACACGTCCATCGCTGCGACTCTGCGCGGACTGTACGGCATCCGCCCACTGACTGCGCGCGACGCCGCGGCGCCCGATCTGCTGGGCGCGCTCGGTACGCAGCCGGCCAATGACGGCCCAGCTCGGATCGTCGCACCCACGCCACCGCCAGCCGCGGCGGAGGTTGCACGTGTGGCCAGCAAACCGCCAAACGATCTGCAGATGAGCCTCGCGGGCGCCGCTGTTCACCTGCCGACACTGGGTGCCAATATTGCAGCTCATATCCAGCGGCTGAGCGCTGCGCCGCCGGAGCTGCCGCAGCACGACACTGTGCAACTCGCCGCCGGTGCGGTTGAGGCGCACGTCAAGGCATTTTTGGGCATGCCATAATTACCGTGCCCTCCGCGAGGCATTTGACACGCCGATAAGTGGCGCACAGTCTGCGCCGAACCTGAGCAGGAGGCTGAGCCATGGCCGCAGATGATGCCAACGGCGGGCGTCTGCGCTCCCGCCGCTGGTTCGACAATCCCGCCGATCCGGCAATGACCGCGCTCTATCTCGAGCGCTACATGAATTACGGCATCACGCCCGAGGAACTGCGCGGCGGCAAGCCGATCATCGGCATCGCGCAGACCGGCTCCGATCTGTCGCCGTGCAATCGGCATCATATCGAGTTGGCGAGCCGGGTGCGCGACGGCATTCGCGCCGCGGGCGGCGTGCCGCTGGAGTTTCCCATCCATCCGATCCAGGAGACCGGCAAGCGCCCCACCGCGGCGCTGGATCGCAACCTCGCGTACTTGTCGCTGGTCGAAGTGCTGCACGGCTATCCGATCGACGGCGTGGTGCTGACCACCGGCTGCGACAAGACCACGCCGGCCTGCCTGATGGGCGCCGCCACGGTGAACATTCCGGCGATCGTGCTGTCCGGCGGCCCGATGCTGGATGGCTGGTGGCAAGGCCGGCTGTCGGGCTCCGGCACCATTGTCTGGGAGGGCCGCAAGCTCTTCGCCGAGGGCAAGATCGACTACGACGAGTTCATGCAGATGGTGTCGTCGTCGGCACCGTCGGTCGGTCATTGCAACACCATGGGCACCGCGACCTCGATGAACTCGCTGGCGGAGTCGCTCGGCATGTCGCTCCCCGGCTGCGCGGCAATCCCCGCGCCGTATCGCGAGCGCGGCTGGATGGCCTACGAGACCGGCAGGCGCATCGTCGGCATGGTGCAGGAAAACCTGCGGCCGTCCGACATCATGACGCAGCATGCCTTCGAGAACGCGGTGGTCGCCGCCGCGGCATTGGGCGCGTCGTCGAATTGCCCGATCCACATGGTGGCGATCGCGCGCCACATGGGCGTCGAGCATTCGCTGGAGGACTGGCAGCGCCTGGGTCCCGACATCCCGCTGCTGGTGGATCTGCAGCCGGCCGGACGGTTCCTGGGCGAGAAGTTCCATCGTGCCGGCGGCGTGCCTGCCGTGCTGAAGGAGTTGCTGGCCGCCGGCAGGCTGCATGGCGACGTGATGACCGTCACCGGACGCTCGCTGGCGGAGAATTTGCGTGACGTGCCGGATGGCGACCGCGAGGTGATCCGGGCGTACGACAAGCCGCTGCTGGCGGCGGCGGGCTACGTCGTGATGTCGGGCAACCTGTTCGACAGCGCAGTGATGAAGATCAGCGTGATCGACCGGCAGTTCCGCCAGCGCTTCCTGTCCAATCCCGACCGGCCGAACGTGTTCGAGGGCAAGGCGATCGTGTTCGAAGGCCCGGAGGATTACCACCACCGCATCGAGGATCCCGATCTCGGCGTCGAAGACCAGTCGGTGCTGATCATTCGCAATTGCGGCCCGGTGGGTTATCCCGGCAGCGCCGAAGTGGTGAACATGCAGCCGCCGGCTGCATTGTTGAAGCGAGGCATCGACACGCTGCCGACGATGGGCGACGGACGGCAGTCCGGCACGTCGGGCAGTCCGTCGATCCTCAACGTGTCGCCGGAGGCCGCGGTGGGCGGCGGGTTGGCGCTGCTGAAGACCGGCGATCGCATCCGCATCGACCTCAACACCCGCAAGGTGGACGTGGTTCTGCCGCAGGGTGAACTGGAAGCGCGGCGCGCGGCATGGCAGCCGGCGAAACTGGTGAACCTGACGCCGTGGGAGGAGATCTACCGTTCCATGGTGGGCCAGTTGGGCACCGGCGCCTGCCTGGAGCCGGCGACGCTGTATCTCAACGTGATCGAGACGCGTGGGGAGAGCCGGAACAACCATTGACCCCGCCCCGTGTCATTGCGAGGAACGCAGCGACGCGGCAAGCTCCGTCACAGTGCGCGCGCCCAACGCGATCGGGATTGCTTCGTCGCTTACGCTTCTCGCAATGACAGCGGAACCTGGAACCACCATGCAGTTCGGCATCGCCATCCCCACCGCCGCCGATTCCTGGCGCCTCGTCCAGCGCGCGGAGGAACTCGGCTTCAGCAATGCCTGGTTCTTCGATACCCAGATGCTGAACGCCGATCCGTTCGTCGCCATGGCCGCGGCGGCGATGAAGACCACGCGGATCAAACTCGGCACCGGCGTGCTGATCCCGTCCAACCGCATCGCGCCGGTCGCAGCCACCGCGTTCGCCTCGCTGAACAAGCTGGCGCCGGGCCGCATCGTGTTCGGCGTCAGCACCGGCTTCACCGGTCGCCGCACCGTGGGGCTCGGGGCGGTGAAACTGGCCGACATGGAGGAGTATATCCGCATCGTGCAGGCGCTGTGGCGCGGCGAGACGGTGGACATCGAACTGGAAGGCAAGCGCCGGCCGATCCGCTACCTCAATCCCGACCTCGGCCTGATCAACACGCACGATCCGATTCCGCTGTGCATCGCCGCCTCCGGCCCCCGCGCGCGCAGGCTCACCGCGAAACTCGGCGCGGGCTGGATTGACAACGTGGCCGACGTGGACCGCGGCGTGGCGACATTGCAGCAGATGCGCAGCGCATGGCAGGAAGCCGGCCGCACGCCCGACGACCTCACCGCGATCGCCTGGATCGGCGGCGCGGTGCTGGAGGATGGCGAACCGCTCGATGGCCCGCGCGGTATCGCGCTTGCCGCACCACGCGCCGCCATGCTGTTGCACCGCGCGGCAGACACCGCACTGGCCGGCTATCCAGCCCCGCTCGCCATGCTGCCGGAGTTCACCGACGCGGTCGCAGGGTACGTGGACCATGCGCGACGCTTCGAACCGAAGGATGCGTACTACCTGTCCAACCACCGCGGCCACCTAATGTTCGTGCGGCCCGATGAACGCCCCTTCATCACCGCCGAGATGATCCGCCGCACGGCGTTCATCGGCACCGCCGCCGACCTGACGCAGCGCATCGCTGCCTTGGCGGCGGCCGGCTTCCGACAGGTTGTGTTCTCGATCCCGCCAGGGCAGGAACACGCGATCGAGGATTGGGGACGCATCCGCCGCGCCTTCGGCTGAGCAACCAGGGAGGCATTCATGCCGGGACGCCTTGCCAACAAGACCGCCTTCGTCACCGCCGCCGGCCAGGGGATCGGCCATGAAACCGCGCTGGCGTTCGCCGCCGAGGGGGCGCGCGTCATTGCCACCGATGTGGACGAGGCGAAGGTGCATCGGATCGCCTCAGACAGTATCCACACGGCCCGGCTGGATGTACTTCACGCCGCGGATATCGCTCGGGGGGAAACCGATGCCGGTCCGATCGACATCCTGTTCAACTGTGCCGGCTTCGTGCACCAGGGCACGCTGCTGGATGCGACCGAAGACGAGTGGGAACTGGCGTTCGATCTGAACGCACGCTCGATGTTCCGCACCATGAAGGCGTTCCTGCCGGGCATGCTGGAACGCGGCCATGGCGTGATCATCAACATGGCTTCGGTGTCCAGCAGCCTGAAGGGCGTGCCGAACCGCTTCATCTATACCGCGACCAAGGCAGCGGTGATCGGCATGACCAAATCAGTGGCGATGGACTATGTGACGCGCGGCATCCGCTGCAACTGCATATGCCCCGGCACGGTGCACACGCCGAGCCTGGACGAACGCATCGCCGCCAATGCGGCGCAGGCCGGATCGATCGCCGCAGCGCGCGCGGCGTTCATCGATCGTCAACCGATGGGACGGTTGGGTACGCCGGAGGAGATCGCCGCCCTCGCCGTCTACCTGGCTTCCGACGCCGCGCAATTCGTCACCGGACAGGCCATCGTGATAGACGGTGGATTGACGCTCTAGAAGGAGACACAGATATGAAACTGCTGCGCTATGGACCACCGGGCGCCGAGAAGCCCGCCATGCTCGATCGTGACGGCACCATCCGCTGCCTGTCGTCCGTGGTGCGCGATATCGACGGCTTCGCGCTGTCGGACGCGGCGTTGAAGATGATCGCCGCGC
The DNA here is from genome assembly GCA_036265005.1 of Acetobacteraceae bacterium. Classification (GTDB taxonomy): domain Bacteria; phylum Pseudomonadota; class Alphaproteobacteria; order Acetobacterales; family Acetobacteraceae; genus JAMXLO01. The sequence goes on from DATAPW010000074.1 coordinate 27,810, forward strand.
TTGATCCGAACACCTTGCCGAAGGTCGATGCAGGCGTACGGCTGGGTTCCTGCGTCGCGCGGCCGGTGAACTACATCTGCATCGGCCTGAACTACGCCGACCACGCCGCCGAAGCCGGCATGCCGGTGCCCAAGGAGCCGATCATCTTCCTGAAATCCCTCGGCGCGCTGTGCGGACCGAACGACGATGTGAAGATGCCGCGCGGATCGAAGAAGCTGGACTGGGAGGTCGAGCTTGGCATCGTCATCGGCAAGAAGGCCAGCTATGTGCCGGAGCATGATTCGCTGAACTATGTCGCCGGATACTGCGTGTGCAATGACGTGAGCGAGCGCGAATACCAGCTGGAACGCGCCGGCACCTGGGACAAGGGCAAGGGCTGCGACACGTTTGGACCGACCGGGCCGTGGGTGGTGACCAAGGACGAGGTGCCCGATCCGCAGAATCTCGCGCTGTCGACTGAGGTGAACGGCAAGCGCTTCCAGAACGGCACCACCAAGACGATGATCTTCGGCGTGGTGAAGCTGGTCAGCTATGTCAGCCACTTCATCACGCTGTATCCTGGCGACGTGATTGCCACCGGAACCCCGCCCGGCGTCGGCCAGGGCGTGAAGCCGGAGCCGGTGTTCCTCCGGCCCGGCGACACGATGAAGCTGTCCGTGGCGGGTCTCGGCGTGCAGACCCAGCGCGTGGTGGAAGCCTGACACTCCGTCATTCTCGCCTGCACGAGAATGACGGGTGAAACACGTGGGCCTGTCACTCCGCCAGCGGCAGGCCCACGTAATTCTCCGCCAACGCCAGAGACGCGGCGCGCGAGCCGAACACATAGTCCAGCTCCGCCGCCTGCATCTGCTGTTCGAACGGCGTATGGTCGAAGAACCGGTGCAGCAGCGTCGTCATCCACCAGGAGAAGCGCTGCACCTTCCAGATCCGCCGCAGGCAGTTTGCCGAATACGCCGCCAGCTTCTCGCCCGACCCATCGCGATGGAACGCCGCAATCGCCCGCGTCAGCACGGCAACATCCGCAGCCGCCAGGTTAAGCCCTTTCGCGCCGGTCGGCGGCACGATATGCGCAGCGTCGCCGGCCAGGAACAGGCGGCCGTATTGCATCGGCTCGCACACGAAACTGCGCATCGGCGTGATGCCCCGCTGGACGATTGACCCCTCCGCCAGGGCAAATCCGTCGAGCCCTGCGCGCACCTGCAGTTCGGACCAGATCCGATCGTCCGACCACGCGGCGAGGTCCTCGTCCGGCGCGCATTGCAGATACAGCCGGCTCAAAGTCGGCGACCGCATCGCCAGCAAGGCGAAACCGCGCTCATGGCTGACATAGACATTCTCTTCGGTCGATGGCGGCGCCTCGGCCAGGATGCCCAGCCAGCCGAACGGATAGTCGCGCTCGAACACACGCAGCACGCCGGCGGGAATCGATGGCCGGCACACGCCGTGGAAGCCATCGCACCCGGCAATGATGTCGCAGGCAATCTCCTGCTCGACGCCGCCATGCCGGTAACGGATGCGCGGGCTCTCGGTGTCAAAGTCATGCACGCTGACAGCGTCCGCCTCGAACACGATCTGGCCGCCGGCCGCCAGGCGCGCAGCGATGAGGTCCTGCACCACCTTGTGCTGGCTGTAGACCATCACGTGCTTGCCGACGAGATCGGCAAAATCGATCCGATGATCCGCGCGCCCGAAGCGCATCACCACGCCCGGATGCAGCATGCCCTCGTGCCGCATGCGCTCGCCGACGCCGGCGTCATTCAGCAACTGCTCGGTGCCGTACTCCAGCACACCGGCGCGGATGCGGTTCTCGACGTAGTCGCGCGAGCGCGCCTCCAGCACGACAGACTCGATGTTCTGCAGATGCAGCAGATGCGACAGCAGCAAACCGGCCGGTCCGGCGCCCACGATACCAACCTGCGTTCGCATCACTCATCTCCTTCACGGCCCAGTGTAGCCGGGCCGCGCTTCACGTGCATAATCGCCAGCGGTCCCAGCCGGAGAACAGCCGCCATGCCCCCAACACCATCCCTGGACGCCCTCGCAGCCGAGTTCGACTGCCTGATGGAGCGCGCCGGCATCAAGATCCCGCCGCAGCGTCGGTCGGCGTCGCTCGCCGCCTATGCCGATCTGCGCAGCCAGATCGCCCTGCTGCATGGCCGCTACGCCTACACGGCCGAGCCCTCCAACGTGTTCAGCCTTGCCCCACGGGGAGACAAGTGATGGACACGCAGGATCTTTCCATCGCCGACATGGGCCGCATGCTGCGTGCCGGCAGCGTCACAGCGGAAGCGCTGGCCCGCGACGCACTCGCCCGGGTTGCCGCTCGCGACGGCACGCTGAACGCGTTCGTCCTGGTGACCGAGGAGCGCGCCCTGGCCGATGCCCGCCGCGCGGACGATGAATTGAAGTCTGGGCGCGATCGCGGCCCGTTCCACGGCATCCCCTATGCGCTGAAGGACATCTACGACACCGCGGGCATCCGCACCACCTGCCATTCCAAGTTGCGTCTGAACAACGTGCCGAAGGAAGACAGCGTCGCAGCGGCCCGGCTGCGCGAGGCCGGCGGCGTGCTGCTCGGCAAACTGGCAACCCATGAGTTCGCCATCGGCGGCCCCAGCTTCGATCTGCCGTTTCCGCCCGCGCGCAACCCGTGGAACCGCAATCACGTCACCGGCGGTTCGTCCTCCGGTTCCGGCACCGCGATCGGCGCCCGCATGGTGCGCATGGCGATGGGCTCGGACACCGGGGGTTCGATCCGCGGACCGGCGGCGTGGTGCGGCACGGTCGGCATCAAGCCGACCTACGGGCGCGTATCGCGCCGCGGCGTGTTTCCGCTGTCCTGGACGCTCGACCACATCGGCCCGCTGAGCAAAAGCGTGGAGGATTCGGCGATCACGCTGCAGGTGCTGGCCGGCCACGACGCACAGGATCCCGCCAGTGCCAGCGTGCCCGTACCGGACTATCGCGCTGATCTGGACAAGGGCGTCGCCGGCCTGCGCATCGGCATCCCGCGTGCGTTCTTCGCTACGGCGCCGGCAACCACGCAGGAGGTTGTCGCCGGCATCGATCGCACGGCAGCGCAATTGCGGTCGGCCGGCGCCGTCGTGGAGGACATCGAACTGCCTGACTACGCACTGTTCTCCGCTGTCGGGCGCGTGATCATGATGGCCGAGGCGTTTGCCATTCATGAAGCGGACATGCAGAACCGCCTGCTGGATTATGGCGAGATCACCGCGGGACGCTTCGTACTCGGTGCGGCGATTACCGCCGCCGACTTCATCCACGCATTGCGGGCCCGCCGCGAACTCACCGACGCGGTGAACGCGGCGCTGACACGCTACGATGCGTTGCTGACGCTGTCCGCGCTCAACACGGCGCCGCGCTTCGACCAACCGACCGATTCGTTGTCGTCGGCGTCACCGATACAGACCATCCCGTTCAACGTCACCGGCCATCCGGCGATGAGTGTCCCAACCGGCCTCGGCGCCAATGGGTTGCCGATCGGCGTGCAGATCGTCGGACGCGCGTTCGATGAACCGATGGTGTTCCGGATCGGTCGCGCGGTGGAGCAACTCTCAGGCTGGGAAAGCGTAGTCCTGCCAGGAGGCTGACCGGCGAGGCCTCCGTCAGGAGGCCACATGGCGCGCGCAGGCACCGTCCGGATCGGCATCTCGGGCTGGAGCTACGCGCCCTGGCGCGGCGTGTTCTATCCCAAGGGCCTGAAGCAGAAGTGCGAACTGGAATACGCCGCCAGCCAGTTCAATACGCTGGAGGTCAACGGCACGTTCTACAGCATGCAGCGGCCCGAGACATTCGCCGACTGGGCAGACCGGACACCGGACGGCTTCGTGTTCGCAGTGAAGGGGCCGCGCTTCATCACGCACATCCGGCGCCTGCGCGAGGTCGAGACGCCGCTGGCAAACTTCATGGCATCGGGGCTGCTTCGGCTCGGCCCGAAGCTGGGTCCGATCCTGTGGCAGTTCCCGCCGAACTTTCGCTTCGATGCAGAGCGGATCGAGGCTTTCCTGAAGCTGCTGCCGCATGACACGCGCGCGGCGGCACGCTGCGGACGCAGGCACGACGATCGCCTGAAGGCGCGGGCGTGGCTGCAGGCGGACGCCGACCGGCCGATCCGGCACGCATTCGAGATCCGTCACGACACATTCCGCGACCATGCGTTCATCGACCTGCTGCGCCACTACGACGTGGCACTGGTCTGCGCCGACACCGTCGAATGGCCGCGGCTGATGGATGTCACCGCCGACTTCGTCTATTGCCGGCTGCATGGGTCGGAGGAACTATACGCCAGCGGCTACGACGACAAGGCGCTGGATGCATGGGCTGCACGCGTGGCGGCCTGGGCACGGAGCGGCGAGCCGGCAGATGCCGAACGCGTTCAAGGCAAGGCGCGCAGGCGCAAACGGGACGTCTTCGTGTATTTCGATAATGACATGAAGGTGCGGGCGCCATTCGATGCGCACGCCCTACAGGAACGTGTCACCCTGTCACTGCGAGGAGCCTAGCGACGCGGCAATCCCCGTCATGCGTTGCGCGCACAGGCATGCCGGGGATTGCCGCGTCGCTGCGCTCCTCGCATGACAATGGGCGCCGCATCATGGCCGTCTATTCGATCGCGCTGGCAGACTTCGCCAGGTCACGCAGCACGAACTTCTGGATCTTCCCCGTCGAGGTCTTCGGCAATTCTCGGAACACGAAGGTCTTGGGCACCTTGAATCGTGCCATGTGCTCGCGACAGAATACCCTCAATTCGTCTGCCGATACGTTCGCCCCCTGCTTCAGTTCGATGAACGCGCATGGCGTCTCGCCCCATTTCTCGTCCGGCTGCGCCACCACCGCGGCACTCAGCACGGCAGGATGGCGATACAGCGTCTCTTCCACCTCGATCGACGAAATGTTCTCGCCGCCGGAGATGATGATGTCCTTCGACCGGTCGCGGATCTTCACATAGCCGTCCGGCTGCATCACTGCGAGGTCGCCGGTATGGAGCCAGCCGCCGGCGAAGGCTGCCTCGGTCGCCTTGGGGTTCTTCAGATACCCCTTCATCGTGATATTGCCGCGGAACATGATCTCACCCATCGTCTCGCCGTCCCACGGCACCGGCTCCATCGTGTCCGGATCGAGCACCGTCAGCGCCTCCTGCATCGGCACGCGCACGCCCTGCCGGCCGTTGCGTTCGGCGCGCCTGTCGATCGGCATCATGCTCCACGCCGTATGCTTGGCACACACCGAGGCCGGCCCGTACGTCTCGGTCAGCCCATAGACATGTGTCAGTTCGATGCCGATGTTCTCGGCGCCTTCGATAATCGCCGCCGGCGGCGCGGCGCCCGCGATCTGCCCGGCAATCCTGTGGCTGATGCCACGGCGCAATTCCTCCGGTGCGTTGATCAGCATGGAGTAAACGATCGGCGCGCCGCACATATGCGTCACGCCGTGCTCGCGGATCGCATCCAGCGCCGCCTTCGCCTCCACCCGGCGCAGGCAGACATTGGTGCCGGCACGCTCCGCCACCGACCATGGAAAGCACCAGCCGTTGCAATGGAACATCGGCAGCGTCCACAGGTACACCGCGTGCTGCGGCATGTCCCAATCGAGCACGTTGCTGATCGCGTTCAAATATGCGCCGCGATGATGGTACACTACGCCCTTCGGATCGCCTGTCGTGCCGGAGGTGTAGTTCAGCGCGATCGCGTCCCATTCGTCCGCCGGGCCCTCCCACGCATAGTCCGGGTCGCCCCCCGCCAGGAATGCCTCATAGCCGATCTCGCCCACAGTCTCGCCGCCGACGAAACTGGGATCGTCGATGTCGATCACCAGCGGCCGTTCGTCCAGCAGCGCCAGCGCCGCCTCGATCGTGGCGGAGAACTCCCGATCGGTGATCAATGCACGCGCGCCGCCATGCCGCAGCATGAAGGCAATCGTTTCCGCATCGAGCCGCGTGTTCAGCGTGTTCAGCACCGCGCCGCACATCGGCACGCCGAACGCCGCCTCGACCATCGCCGGGATGTTCGGTGCCATGACCGCGACGGTGTCGTTCTTGCCGATCCCGCGCCGCTCCAATGCGGAGGCCAGCCGGCGGCACCGTGCATAGGTCTCCCGCCAGGTATAGCGCTGCTCGCCATGCACCACCGACGGGTGGTTCGGATGCACATACGCCGCGCGCTCGATGAACGTCAGCGGCGTGAGTGGCGTGTAGTTCGCCTGGTTCCTGTCCAGCCCGACCAGATAGGCGCCGTTGCCTGCCATGCGGTTCCTCCCGCGCACTGGGCGCGATCTTGTGGTTGACGTATCCATTGCGCGATGATCGCGGGACCGCAAGGCCCGTAGCCAGCCGCTCCAATGACCGTGCACCAGGATTTGGCGGCGGAGGCGTATGCTTAACCGCTGCCGCGCAAGGTGATGTTCGCAGCATTCCCACCGATCGTTCTGCCAGTGTTCCTGACGGGGGCGTGCTCTTCCTGCGCCATGGTGACAATGGCATGGACGCTGCCGGTGCGAAGGGTTTAGGACGATCCCGTTGCCATCGCCCGGAGCGTGGCGGCACCGGTCGGGTGATTGTCGAGATCGCTCAGCAGCAGCGCATTTGCCGATCCGCTGATGGCGGCGTTTGCCATCGTCCTACCGGTTGACGAGGCCGTCGCGGCGACAAAATCGGCCGATACGCCGATCGATGCCTGGGCCGCGGCGACAGCGAGACCCGGCGGATCGATCGTCACGGCGGTCGCCGCGGTGGTTTCCGTTCCCGCCTGGTTCCAGATGTCGAAGCCGATCGAGTCGGAACCAGGACCTGCGCCCGCGGTATAGTGCAGGCTCGCCAGGATCGCGTTGAGGTCCACAAAGTCGGTGTTCAAACAGATGCTGTTGCTGCCCGAACCAGTCACCGCATTGCCGGCTGCATCGGTCGCTGTCAGGGCGCCGCTGGTATCGGTGATGCCAAGGAACATCAAGCCGGGGTTGCCCGCGGCGAAACTGTCGGCGTAGCTGCCGCTGACCGCCTGTGTTGCGCCAGCGGCAACAGTTTCGCTTGTCGGTTCATGCACTGTGGGGCCACCGCCACCGGCGATGGCAAGCCGGATGTCCCGTGTCGTCTCGGAATCATGATAGGGGTTCGGCGGTGACGAACCGTTCACCAGGATGGATATCGTATCCGACGTCGCGCCGGCCGCCGGCACGTATTGCAGGCTCGCCAGGTCCGCGTTGAGCTGGGACGGTGTTCCGCTGGCGGTCAGCGACGTCGTGCCGGATCCGCTGGCGCCGTCCATGTACAGCGTCCCCGACGCATCGCTGATGGTGATGTTCGACGCATCCATGACCGACACGCTGCCCAGCGCCAGCGTGCCACCTTGCGCAACACTCGTGGTTGCCGGTGCGGCAATGTCCGGGTTGCCGGAACCACCGAAGCCGCCGTCCGGCGCGTAGGTGACAAAGGCCGGCGTCGCGCCGAACGGCCCAAGGAATTGTGTGAGCTCGAAATTCCCCAGTCCGTAACTGCCGCTGAACGGCAGCGCCTGCACCACGCTGCCGCCGTTCGTCAGGTCGAGCGTGCCATTGGCAAAGGCCAGGCCATCGGCTTCCGTCACCTCGATGCTGTCGCCTGCGCCGAAGCCGATGATCGCTGCGCCATTGGCGAACACTGCGGGGTCGGTCAGGCTCCACAGGCCTGCACCGCTGAACACGACGCTGCCGCCCGCGATCGTGCCGGTGAAGGAGAGATGGCTGCCGTTGGCTACTTCGATCGTGCCGGCATTGGTGATCGTGCTGTTGAGTCCGAGCGTGGCGTGCGCTCCGTTGCCCTCGATCAGGCCGTTGTTGACGAGGCTGCTGGTGCCAACGCCGTTCTGGGAATCGTCGCTGCTGGTGCTGACCAGGATTGCGCCATCGTTGACGACAGTTCCGGTGCCACCCAGCGACAGGTATGAGCCAGCCTGTGGCTCGACCGTGGCGCCGGACGCGACGGTGAGCGTGCCGCCGACATTCACCGTCCCGACATCGGCGGACATCGGTTCGAGCAGGGTCTGCAGCAGCGTGCCCGCGCCGAGAGTGACATCGTTCAGGTTGAGCGAAGGCTGGTTGACCGCGCCGTTCTCGTTGGTGAGGCTGATCGTTTCACCAATGATCGTCGCGTCCGACAGGGTTGCCACGTCGGGCGTACCGCCCGGAATAACCGCGGTGTCGCCGCTGGCGGGTACTGCCCCGCCGGACCAGTTGCCCGGTGTATTCCAGTCGCTGCTCACAGCGCCGGTCCAGGTCTCGGTGGCGCTGCCGCTGGTGACGGTCACCGGAATCGAGCCGGTGGTTTCGATTCCCGCCTGGTCCCAGAGGTCGAAACGGATGGTGTCTGGCGCGCGCGCAGCCGTGTATCCCAGGCTGCCCAGCACCGCGGTCACGTCCGCGTAGCCGACACCCAGCGTGATCGTATTGCTGCCGGATCCGCTGACGATGGCGCCCTTGCTGTCGTGCGCCGTCAGGCTACCGGTTGCATCAGTCATGCTCAGGTACATTGCACCTGGGTTACTGGCGGCGAAGCCGTCGTCGTAAGTGATGCCCCCGATTGCGACCGTGCCGCCTGCGCCGACCTCCTCGGATGGAGGCAGCGTCAGGCTGGGGTCTGGCGACATGGACGGCATCCTCTCCCAGAACGCAAGGCTTCGCGGGTTGTCGGCCGAACGGCGAAGCGCGGCAAATAGATTGACCGTGGTGTCCCGCGCGCCACAGGCTATTTCGTTCCGGGTCTGGCAAGGCAACCAGACCGGACACGGAATATTATTTCTTCAGCTCGCGGATCGCTTGCACCACCGCCTGGGGCGCCTCGTTCGGCAGGAAATGGCCGGCGACCGGGATCACGCGGCGTTCATAGCGCGACGTGAAGTGCCATGCATGGTGCACGGAATTCTGCGGCGGCCCCACGCCGTCCGCTTCGCCATGCAGCACGATGGTGGGAACGGCGATCTTCGGCTGCGCCGCCAGGCGCTGCTCGATCGGCTCAAGCACCGGATCACCCGGCGTGGCACCGTAACGGTGTCGATAGGAGTGGATCACGACGTCGACAAAATCGGGATTATCGAAACTCTCGCCGGTGCGCTGATAGGTGGCGTCGTCGAACATCCAATTCGGCGACCATAGTTTCCACAGCAGGCGGCAGATATCGTGGCGGTTCTGTGTCAGCCCGGCGCGGCCGCGCTCGGTGTGGAAATACCACTGATACCAGTGACGATATTCTGCAGCGGCGGATGCCGGTTTGGTCGCGTTGGCGATGTCCTGGATGTTGTAGCCGGTGATGGAGACCAGCCCGCGCACACGCTCCGGCCACAGTGCAGCGACAACGCAGGCGGCGCGTCCGCCCCAGTCATAGCCGGCCAGGATCGCCTGCCGGATGCCAAGTGCATCCATGAAGTCGCGCAGGTCTGCGCCGAGTGCCGCCTGCTGTCCGGAGCGCGGGGTTGCGGCATCGAGGAATCGCGTCGGCCCATAACCCCGCAGCCACGGCACGAGCACGCGACATCCGTCACCAGCCAGTGGCGGCGCCACGCCGTCATAGGCGTGCACATCGTCAGGGAAGCCGTGCAGCAGGATGACCGGCGGGCCGTCGGCCGGACCGCTTTCCTGATACGCAATCTCCAGAACCTTGGTGCGGATGCTGCTGGCCATGTGCGTCAATCCATCGGGGCGCCGGCAAATCCGGTCTTCTGGTCGGCGATCGCGAACGTCTCGAAATAGCTGACCCGCGGCTCACAGCCATAGCGACGCCTGATGCCCTCAAGCCAGGGACCATTGTAGAACGCCTTGGCCGAGTCGAGGTCCTTCCAGATATACGAACCGCCGGCGACGCTGCCGTTCACGTCATGGATGAATTGCTTGCGGACGAAACCAGGCACTCCGAGAAAGTCCGGCGCGATCTTCAGGAAATGCTGCCGGCAGGCCTCGCGGTCGATCTCGGGCGGCAGGTCGTACAGAACGATGGCGGTAATCATCGCACGCCTCCTTGCAACGAAGCAGACCCTGTCTAGCGGATCAGGTTGTTGGTCACGGCGCCGCCGGTGGCGGAGCGGCCGCCATCGGCGACGTACTGCGCCCCGGTGATGTTGCTTGCGAGATCGGAGCACAGGAACAGCACCAGGTTGGCGATCTCTTCCGCCGTCCCGTAGCGACCGAGTGGAATGTTGGATTGGTAGCGGTCGCCGACGCTGGTCGGATCGTCCGGGTTCAGCATCGACTCCAGCGAATGGATCATGCGTGTGTCGATCGGCCCGGGGCACACCGCGTTCACCCGGACACCGGCGCGCGCCACCTCACCGGCGGCGGTCTTGGTGAGCCCGATCACTGCGTGCTTCGAGGCGACGTAGGCCGGCATTCCCGGCGACGCGACCAGTCCGGCGACCGAGGCAGTGTTCACCACCGCGCCGCGCCGCTGCTTCAGCATCACCGGCAAAACATGGCGCAAGCCGAGGAACACGCCCTTCACGTTGACCGCCATCACCGTATCGAACATCGCTTCGTCGTATTCCGCGGTCGGGGCCACGGTGCCCTCGATGCCGGCGTTGTTGTGGAAGCAATCGATCGACCCGTAGGCGTCCAGCGCGGCCTTCACGTAGGCCTGCACATCGGCCGACTTCGTCACGTCGGCCGCAACGAACAGCGCCTCGCTACCCTGCTGGCGGATGATGCCGACGGTGCCCTCGCCCCCCGCGGTGTCGCGATCCACCACGACGACTTTCGCGCCGTCACGCGCGAAGCCGAGTGCCGTGGCGCGGCCGATGCCGTTGCCGGCGCCGGTGATCAGCGCAACCTTGCCCTTGAAGTCCATTGCTTCCTCCGCTGTCGCCGCTTGACGGCCAGACTACCACGGCAGCATCAGTCCAGGAACTCGCGACAGGCCTCGCCGAGCAGGTCCCACACATAGCGTGCGCTGGACCGCGTCACTTCGATCCGGAATACCTCGGCATCGGTCCGCCACAGGATGATCTGCACCTTGGCAAACACGCTGCGCGTGCACATGCTTGGCGGAAATGCCGAGGGATGCAGGTCGAGCGCACAGTATGCGTTGATCGCCTCAGCAGCACGCGAGCCCCAGACGGCAATCCCGGTGATGGCATGCGACACGTCCACGATGCTTGCAGCGAGTTCGGTTCCGGGCCAGTCAGGCATTTCCTCAGCCACCACCAGCCATTCATCCGGTCCGAGCCACAGCGCAACGCGATCGACCGAAGCGCTGGTGCTGCACGGCACGACCGGTAATGCGAGGCCGAGAATGTCGCCGACCTCGACCGCTGCATCCGGGCCAGCCCGCACCGCAAGCCGCGTCAGCGGCGGCACCGGGTGCAGGCTTACACCGTTGAACTGCACGGTCGCTTCAGCCTGCGAGCGCAACGGATGATCGCGTTCAAACATGCAGGCGCGCCCCCTGCGGATCGTAGAACACCGGCTCCGTCACCTGCACCGCGATGGTGCGATCCGGCATCGGCACGTAGAGCGTGCGATGCATCAGCGCGCGGCCACCGCTCACCAGGGCGAGCGCGATCGGCCGCTGCAACGCTTCGCTCCAGTACGCCGAGGTCACATGGCCGAGCATCGGCATGGGCACCGGCACGGCGGGATCGGCGACAATCTGCGCACCTTCCTCCAGTGGCTCCGGCGACAGCAGTCCGACCAACTGCTTGCGGTCCGGTCGCAGCATGTCCTGCCGCAACAGCGAACGCTTGCCGACATAGTCGGGTTTCGCCTTGCCGATCGCCCAGTCGAGACCGAGATCGTCCGGGATCACCGTCCCGTCGGTCTCCTGACCGACGATGATGTAGCCCTTCTCGGCACGCAGCACGTGCATGGTTTCCGTGCCATACGGCGTGATGTCGAATTCCGCGCCCGCAGCCATCAGCGCCTCCCACACCGCGCGGCCGACGTTCGCGGGCACGTTCACTTCATAAGCCAGTTCGCCCGAGAAGCTGATCCGCATCACGCGCGATGCCGCACCCGCCACGGTGCCTTCGCGATAGCTCATGAACGGGAACGCCGCGTTCGCAAAGTCGATGTCGTGGCAAACTTTCTGCAGGACCTTGCGGCTGTTCGGACCGACCACCGCAAACGTCGCCCAATGATCCGTCACGGAAGCGAGACGCACGCGCATATCCGGCCACTCGGTTTGCAGCCAGCGTTCGAGCCACGTCAGCACGCGCGCTGCGCCACCCGTGGTGGTCGTCATCATGTAGTGTTGGTCGGCAAGACGCACGGTCACGCCGTCGTCGAAGATCATGCCGTTTTCGTCGAGCATCAGGCCGTAGCGGCACTTGCCGACTTCCAGCTTGCTCCACGGATTCGTGTAGACCCAGTTCAGCAGCCTGGCCGAATCAGGGCCCTGAATGTCGATCTTGCCGAGCGTCGAGGCGTCGAGAATGCCGACGCTCGTACGCACCGCGAGCGCTTCGCGCGCAACCGCCGCATGCATGTCCTCGCCTGCTTTCGGG
>DATAPW010000075.1:0-29718 GCA_036265005.1 Acetobacteraceae bacterium
CGCTCTCGCGCAGCAGGATCTCGATCGCGTCGACGATGGCGCGCCCGGCCGTCGCCTCACCCAGATGCTCCAGCATCAGTGCGGCCGACCAGATCTGGCCGATCGGGTTGCAGATGTGCTTGCCGGCGATGTCGGGCGCCGAACCGTGCACCGGTTCGAACATCGAGGGGAACTTGCGCTCCGGATTGATGTTCGCCGACGCTGCCACGCCGATCGACCCGGCCACCGCCGGTCCCAGGTCGGACAGGATGTCGCCGAACAGGTTGGAGCCGACGACGACGTCGAACCAGTCCGGATGCTGCACGAAATGCGCGCACAGGATGTCGATGTGGAACTGGTCGGTGCGGATCCCGGGATACGACTTGCCCATCAGCGCAAAGCGTTCGTCCCAGTACGGCATGGTGAAGGTGATGCCGTTCGACTTGGTGGCCGAGGTCAGGTGCTTCTTCGGCCGCGTCATCGCCAGGTCGAACGCGAACTTCAGGATGCGGTCCACGCCGTGCCGGCTGAACACGCTCTGCTGCGAAACGAATTCGCGGTCCGTATCGATGAACATCCGCCCGCCGACCGACGAATATTCGCCCTCGGTGTTCTCGCGCACCACGTAGAAGTCGATGTCGGCCTCGGTCCGCCCGGCCAGCGGCGTGCGCACCCCGGGCATCAGCTTGCACGGCCGCAGGTTCACGTACTGGTCGAAGCCGCGGCGGATCGGGATCAGCAATCCCCACAGCGAGATGTGGTCCGGCACGTCCGGCCAGCCGACCGCGCCCAGCAGGATGCTGTCCGACTGCGCCAGCCGCTCCATGCCGTCTTCCGGCATCATCGCGCCGGTCTTCTTGTAGGTCTCGCACGACCAGTCGTAATGCGCGTAATCCAGGCCGAAGCCGAAACGGCGCGACGCCGCGTCGAGCACCTTCAGCGCCTCCGGCATCGTCTCCTTGCCAATGCCGTCGCCGGGCACAACCGCGATCCTGTGCGTCTTCGCCATAGACTATCTCCCTCGTCGTGGATCAGTTATCAGGGATCAGGGATCAGAGCGAAAGAGGCCCCGGACATGGCCAGGCAACCGCAACCAATGCCGAAGACCGCATCCACCGACTGGGACCGCGACGCGGCGCTGACCACGGCGCGCATCCTGCTGGAAATCGAGGCGATCAATTTCCGCCCGGAGGAGCCGTACACGTTCACCTCCGGCTGGAAGTCGCCGGTCTACATCGACTGCCGGCGCATCATCTTCTTTCCCCGCGCGCGGACGAAGATCTGCGAGCTGGGCGTCGAGAAGATCAACCGCCATGTCGGCTACGAGACGATCGAGGCAGTGGCCGGCGGCGAGACCGCGGGCATCCCGTTCGCCGCCTGGATCGCCGACCGGATGAGCGCGCCGATGGCCTATGTGCGCAAGAAGCCCAAGGGCTTCGGCCGCAACGCGCTGATCGAGGGCGATGTGCCGGAGGGCAGGCGTACCCTGCTGGTCGAGGACCTCACCACCGACGGCCAGTCGAAGATCCGCTTCGCCCAGGCACTGCGCGATGCCGGTGCCATCGTGAACCACGCCTTCGTGGTGTTCTTCTACGGCGTGTTCCCCGGCGCATTCGAAACGCTGGCCCGGATGGACATCGCGCTGCACCATCTGTGCACCTGGTGGGACGTGCTGGAGGCCTGCAACGACCGGCCGTATTTCGCCGAACCGGCGCTGGCCGAAGTGCGGCGGTTCCTCGAGGACCCGGTAGCATGGTCCGCCGCGCATGGCGGCATCTCGTCGGCCGAGGAAGCCATGGCGCGCAAGGCGGCAGCCGACGCGTAGGGCGCGCGGCGCCTACCGCCCCTGTCGCATCGACGCCAGGGTGTTCCGGCAACCCGGCGACAACGCGGATGCATTCTCGTCGAGGCAGGCGATGGCGCGGCCGCCGCCCGGCGCGACGCCATGGCAGAGCCGCTGGTAGTCGGGTGCGCAAGCCCGGCGCAGCACCAACACCTGCTGGCGAGGCGTCAGCGGAGGCGGCGTGACCGGTGCCGCTGCGGCCGGCGCTGACGATGGGCCTGCCGGTGGGGCTGCCAGTGGATTTGCCGGTGTCTGGCCGGTTTGTGTCTGACCGGTTTGTGTCTGGCCGGGGGCCGCACCGCCGCCGACCGCCGCCAGTGCCTGCTGGCACGATGGCGAGACACTGGCGGCGTTCTGCTGCAGGCAGGCAAGCGCCGCCGCTCCGCCGGTGGGCACGCTGGCACAGTGGGCCCGGTAGTCTGCCGCGCAGGACTGCCGAATGGCACTCGCCTGCGCCTGGGTAGGCTGCTGCGCCGAAGCGAAATCCGACACGCCGAGCAGCGTCGCGAACAGCACTCCCGACCAGGCGAGAGACTTCCCCTGGTAGCTCAGTCGGACAGCGAACATCGGTAACCCCCCGTGTGGCGCGGACCAGCAATCCCGTAGCTTATGCCGGCAGCATGCGTGTGCAATCAGCTTGCCGCCGGCGCCGGTGCGAGTGCGACCAGGTCCGCGGGTGCGGCGAGCAGTGCGTCAGCACCCGCCGCCTCGAGTTCCGTGCGGCTGCCATAGCCCCACAGCACGCCGACCGGCCGTACGAAGTTGGCCCGCGCGCCGACCATGTCATGCGAACGGTCGCCCACCATGGCCGTATCGCGCGCGGCAAGACCTTCGGTGCGCAGCACGGCGGCGATGAGGTCCGCCTTGTCGTCCAGGCTGCCGTCAGGCTCGGTGCCGTAGATGCCGCGAAACCGATCGGCCAGGCCGAGTCCGCCGATGATGCGCACGGCGTAGAGCGAGCGTTTCGATGTCACGACAAAGCACGTCGCGCGCGCCGACAGCAGTCGCAGAGCATCCACGATACCCGGATAGACCGCCGCCTGGTGCAGGCCGACCTCGCCGTAATGCGCGCGATACGCCGCGATGCCGGCATCGACGCGATCATCGCCGTAGCGTTCCAGCAGGCGGCTAATCACCTGCGGCAGCGGCGGACCGATCAGCGGCGTGACGTCGAACGACGGATCGGGCGCGTGGCCCAGCGCACGCAACGCCGCCTCGCAACTGGCGGCGATGCCGGGCCGCGAGTCGATCAGCGTGCCGTCCAGGTCGAGCAGGATCGCGCGCGGCACGGCTATGCCACGGCCTCGATCGGCGGCGGTTGGTGCGCACGCACCGGCGGCAGGTCGCCGGTGAAGCGTTCCACCTCGACCAGGCAACTCTGCGCCACCGGCCCCTGCGCGAGGCGCGACGTGCCGACATCCTGCGTCAGCACGTTCGGATTGCCGTGCACGCACAGCCCGTCGCGGCTGTCCAGCCAAGCGCCGGTCGCCAGCACCGCGACGCCACGCAGCATGTCGCGCGTCAACCGCACGCCGGCGAGGCACGCGCCGCGGTCGTTGAACACCCGCACCACATCGCCCTCGGCGATGCCGCGCTCCGCCGCATCGTCGGCATGCAGGGTCAGCGGTTCGCGCCCCGCGATCTTGCTGTTCCGGCTGACGCCGACATGGTCCCACTGGCTGTGCAGCCGCGTCGCCGGCTGCACCGTCAGCAGGTGCAGCGGATAGTCCGCGGCGCGCGGCGATCCAAGGTATTCGCACGGCGCGATCCATACCGGATGGCCCGGACAGTCCGCATAGCCGAAGCTGTCGATGGTCGCCGAGTACAGCTCGATCCGTCCGGTCGGCGTGTTCAGCCGCTGCGCCTCCGGATCGCCGACGAACTTCGCGTAGGGCACGAACAACGCCTCGGGCACCGGGATCTCCACCGAACCCTCGGCCCAGAATGTCGCGAAGTCCGGCACCGCGACACCGAGTTTGGCGCAGTTGGTGCGCCAGCGGTCGTAGAGGTGGCGAAGCCAGGCATTGGCGTCGCGCTGCCCGGTGAATGTGTCGCGCACGCCGAGGGCGTCGGCGATATCGGCGCAGATGTCGAAGTCGTTGCGCGCCTGGCCCTGCGGCGGCACCGCCTGCTTCATGGCCATGATGTAGCGGTCGCGCGACGACGAGGCGATGTCGTCGCGTTCCAAAGTCGTGGTCGCGGGCAACACGATGTCGGCCAGGCGCGCGGCAGGTGTCCACCACGGTTCGTGCACCACGATGGTTTCCAGTCGCGCCCAGGCGTGCTCGAAGCGATTGAGGTCCTGGTGGTGGTGGAATGGATTGCCGCCGGCCCAGTACACCAGCCGCACATCCGGATAGTGCTTCGTGCGGCCGTTGAACTGGTACTCCGCGCCGGGGTTCTCCAGCATGTCGGCGATGCGCGCGACGGGGATGAAGCTGTTGGCCGGATTGCGCAGCGCGGTCATGCCGGCCGATGGCAGAGCCATGCGTGGCGACCCCATGCCGTTGCTGCTGCCGAAGCCGAAGCCGAAACCGGTGCCGGGCTTGCCGATGCCGCCCAGCATGGCGGCGAGCGCCACCAGCATCCAGTACGGCTGCTCGCCATGCTCTGCACGCTGCAGCGACCAGCAGGCGGTCAGCATGGTCGGCGCGGCGGCGCAGTCGCGCGCCAGCATGGCGATGGTGTCGGCGGGGATGCCGGTCTCGGCTGCCGCCCACGCCGGCGTCTTCGGCGTGCCGTCGGCCTCGCCGCGCACATAGGCCGCCACACGTCCGAAACCCACAGTGCAGCGCTGGAGGAATCCGTGGTCGATGCGATCCTCGTCGATCAGCACATAGGCCATCGCCAGCGTCAGCGCGGTATCGGTACCGGGCCGGATCGGCAGCCACTCGCAGGCAATCTCATCCGGCATGTCGCAGCGCTGCGGCGATACGTTCACCAGCCGCACGCCGGCCTGCGATGCCTGCCGCAGCCAATGCCGCATCTCGTGCACGCCACCGCCGCCGTTGGTGACCTGGCCGTTGCGCAGTGCGATGCCGCCGAAGCAGATCATCAGCTTCGCGTGCCGGGCGATGCCGCGCCAGTCCGCGATCGGGCCCAGCGCGCAGTCGAAGTCGCCGACGACGTGCGGCAGCAGCATCTGCGCGGCGGCATGCGAGTAGCTGGTGACCGAGTTGGTGAAGCCGCCGGTCGCCGCCAGCATGCGCTGCACCTGGGTCTTGGCATGGTGGAAGCGCCCGGCGGACGACCAGCCATAGCAGCCGCCGAACACGCTGGCCGGCCCATGCGCGTCGCGCACGCGGGTCAGTTCGTCGGCCACCAGCCGTGTGGCCTGGTCCCAGTCCAGCGGAACGAACGGGTCGTTGCCGCGCGGCGTGCCGCCGGAACGGTCGCCGTTCAGCCAGCCCTTGCGCACGTAGGGGCGGTCGATGCGGTTTGCCGCATGCACCGCATCGGCGGCGCCGTAGATGATCGGCGACGGATCGGCATCGCGCGCGAACGGCCTCACATCGACGATGCGGCCATTCTGCACGACGGCATCGAATGCGCCCCAATGGGAGGTGTGTGGCGTGACCTGGTTCATGCTGCGTGTATGGCGTGAAGCGCCGGCGGCGGCAATTGCCTTGCCCGTCACCCTCGCGACAGCGAGGGTCCAGGACTCGCGTGACACGGCGGTGCGGACCGCCTGGATGCTCGCCTTTGCGAGCATGACGGAGTCCGGTACGTGCCGCGACTCACGTCGGTCATAATGCGGCGTATCGCTCGATGGTCGCGCGCCAGCCTGCCAGGTCCTCGGGGCCGGACACCTTGCGCGCCAGGCCGGCGACGCCGGTGACCGGCAGCAGCACGCGGCTGACGACGGCGGCGGCGAGTTCCGTCAGTTGCGACAGGTCGTCCGGCATCCCCATGGTGATCTCCACCGCGGCGGGATCGCGGGCGGCCTCGCGAGCGGTGCTGCGCACGACCTCGATCAATTCCATCGGCAGGCCGCGGCCGGGGAAGAAGCCATCGCCCAGGCGTCCGGCACGACGGGCGGCGGCTTCGGTGTGGCCGCCGATGATGATCGGCACCGTGCGGTTCACCGGCTTGGGCCGCATGAAGGCATCCTTGAAGTTGACGTAGCGGCCGGCGAAGTTCGGCACATCGGCCGACCACAGTTCGCGCATCGCGGCGATGTACTCGTCGGTGCGGCGGCCGCGATTCTCGAAGGTCGCGCCGATCGCGTCGAATTCCTCCTTCAGCCAGCCGACGCCGATGCCGAGAAGGATGCGGCCGTTCGCCATGTGGTCGAGCGTGGCAACCTGCTTGGCGACGATGACCGGGTTGTGCTGCGGCAGGATCAGGATGCCGGTGGCCAATTTGATGCGCGAGGTCGCCGCGGCGACATAGGCCATCCAGATCAGCGGATCGGGCAGCAGGAAGTCGCCCTCGCCACCGGGCAGGCGGCCGTCGCTGGTGTAGGGATACGCCGACTGGTAGCCGCGCGGGATGACGGTGTGCTCCACCGTCCAGGCGGATTCAAATCCCGCCGCTTCGGCGGCCTGCATCAGTTCGACCGCACGCGCCGGATCGACGTAGCGGCCGGTGTTGCAGTAGCGGAGCCCGAACTTCATGGCGGTGGGTTTCCTGGGTGGGATGGTTGTTGCGGTAGCGCCTCCACCCGAACCCTCGCCCGCTGTGCGGGAGAAGGCTGGGGACTGCGCCGCACTCGCTTCGGCAGGTCGAGCAGCAGCACCGAATGGTCCGACAATCCCGCCAGCCGTTCACCATGTGAATACCGCACAGCGCCGGCACGCGCCGCCAGTCCCGGCGACAGGAACGCATGATCGATGCGGAAGCCGTTGCCGCGATGGCTGTACCAGGAATACTCGCGCCCCTCGGGATAGCGCTGCCGCCACAGGTCGCGAAAGCCGATCGCCTCCACACTGTCCATGAAATGCGCCGTCGCGTCGATGGCGCCCGGCTCATCGACAAACGCGCGGCAGGTGTTGAAGTCGCCGATCGCCAGCGTGTCGTCAGCCACGCGCGCAGCAAACGACGCCACCAGCGCCTGCCAGTACGGCACCTTCTTCAGCATGTTCGGCATGTAAACGCCGGTAATCCGCACCGCGTCGCAATCCACATCGACCAGCCGATACGGCTCCGGCACATCCGCGTACAGCGCGCCATGCGTGGCGAAGCCGCGGCGCGCGGCGATCAGCACACCGGTGCGCCCCGGCGGCGGCATCAGCTCACTCACATGGCGATAGCCCGCGACCTTCAACGCCGCGCGCAGCCGATCGGCCGAATCACCGCCGCGGTACTCCGACAGGATCAGCACGTCGGCATCGTGGCGCAGCAGCGCAGCCACGATACCCGCGAGCCGTGTCCCGCCGCCCTGCCGGATGTTCCAGGCAAGCAGCCGCACGGAAGTACAATCAGTCCGTCACATACTCACACTTGAAACCATCGCCCCAGCGCTTCACATATCCCCGTGACGGCGAGGGGAAGTGCGCGAAGCAGCACAGCGTGCTGGTGTCGCAATAGGTTTCCAGGAATTTCCGACGCGTGTCGGCGCCCTGCTTCGGATCGTAGTCCACACGCATTGCCAGTTCGGTGTAGCGCGCCTGCAGCGGCGAGTGGATCAGGTCGCCGGTGATCACCGCATCCTTGCCGCCGCGCCCCAGCTTCACCGCGTAGTGGTCGATGGTGTGGCCAGGTGTCGGCAGCAGGCTCACCGTGTCGTCCAGCGCATGGTCGCTGGTGACCAGGTCGCAGCGCTTCGCCTCGACGATGGGGATCACGCTGTCGACGATCGGCGGCAATGTGGTCTTGTCGTTCTCCGCCAGCCAGTAATCCAGCTCGGTCTTGGAGAACAGATAGCGCGCCTTCGGGAAGGTCGGCACCCAGCGGCCATTCTCCAGCCGCGTGTTCCAGCCGACATGATCGACATGGAGATGCGTGCACATGACGAAGTCGATGTCGTTCACCGTCAGCCCCGCCGCCGCGAGGCCGCGCATGAACGCATCGTCCTTCTTCTGGTGCCACAGCGGCCGCGCGGTACGGTCCTTGTCGTTGCCGATGCAGCTATCGACCAGGATGGTGTGGCGCGGCGTCTTCACGATGTACGACTGGAAGCACAGCACGAGGTTGCCGTCGGCATCCATTGCCGATGGGGAGAGCCAGGACCTGTTCTCCTCCAGCACCTCGGCCTTCAGGCCAGGCAGGAATTCCAGTGCCGGGGTGAAGCCGCATTCCATCTCGACGATCCGGTGGATCGTCATGTCGCCGACGCGGAATGTGTTGCTCATTTGGCTCGCTCCCTTGGATGGTTCGTCGGGATGATGTTAGCTAGCGGCCCGCCCGCCGACAAATCCGCCTGGCGTGTCGCCCTTGGGAGGCCCCGAATGAACGACGCAACGACCGCGGCACTGAGCCCGGAGACCGTGCTGCAGCACATGAAGCAGGCCGGCGTCACCGACGTGGTATGGCTGCCGGACAGCGAAACAAACTGGCTGTATATGCTGATGCAGGCCGAACCGTCGCTGCGCCTGGTCGGCGTCACGCGCGAGGGCCACGCCTGCTCGATCGCCGCCGGCCTGCATGTCGCCGGCCGCAAGCCGCTGATCCTGATCCAGAACACCGGCATGATGGAATCCGGCGATTCCATTCGCGGCTGGCTGCACGGGCTGCACGTGCCTGTCGTGCTGATGGTCGGCTATCGCGGCTACACGCGCCACGGGGTGAACACCGACACCGCCGCAACCTACACCGAGCGGTTCCTGCATGCGTTCGACCTGAATTTCTACCTGGTCGAGAACGACGGCGATGCGCCGCGCATCGCCACCGCCTTCGAGGAGGCGGACCGCACGCAGCGACCCGTCGTCGTGCTGGTGGGTGACGAATACCACGGGTTCAACCGGTAAGGAGCGCGGACCATGATGCACACTGCGGAAATGCTGAAGGTCTTCGCCGAACACCGCGGCGATGCCATCGTCGTGCCGGGGCGCGGCGGGCGCCATTGGGTGAGGCTGTCCACCCATGAAACCCTCGACCTGCCGATGGGCGATCCTGCAATGGGCGGCCACGCCGGCTTCGCACTCGGCATTGCACTGGCGCAGCCGGACCGCCGCGTGGTGCTGTTCGATTCCGAAGGCGACATCCTGATGAGTCTCGGCATGCTGGCGACGATTGCCGAACAGGCGCCAGCGAATTTCTATCACTTCCTGCTGGACAACGAGTGCTACGCGACCACCGGCGGCCAGCCGGTACCCAATGCCAAGAACGTCGCATACGACGCGCTGGCACGCGGCGCCGGCTATCCGCGCGCCTTCGCGTTCGACGAACTGGACGCGTTCACGCGCGGCCTGCCTGGCATCATGGCTGCGCCGGGTCCGGTGTTCGTGGCGCTGAAGGTGCTGCCGGAGGTGGAGAATTCGCCGATCGGCCGGCGCTCGCGCTGGCAGACGCGCACGCGCGATAAGGTGCTGCAGGACTTCCGCAGCGAAATCGGCCTGGGGACATAAGCGATGAACCGATACGGCATCACGCGGCGCGGCGCCCTGGCGTTGGGCGGATCGGCGGCGCTGGCATCCGGCTTCCCCGGCGGCGCGTGGGCGGAGTCAGGCAAACGCTTCGTCACCGCAAACAACAGCCCGTACGACACGCTCGATCCGCACGTGGTGTTCGACATCGGCCGCATCGCGACGCGGCTGAACATGTACGACTGCCTGGTGCGCTGGACCGACAATCCGCCGAAGCTGCAGATGTGGCTGGCCGACAAGATCGACATCGCGCCCGACGGCATCACCTACACCGTCGCCATGAAGTCCGGGGCGAAATTCCACGACGGCAGCGCGATCACCGCGGATGACGTGGTGTTCTCGATGGAACGCATCCTGGCGATGAAGAAGGGTGCCTACGGCCTGTTCAAGGGGGTGATCGATCCCGGCAAGACCAAGGCGCTCGACGCGCACACCGTGCAGTTCACGCTGAACCAGCCGTTCGCGGTGTTCACCTCGATCCTGTCGGAACTCTGGGTGGTCAACAGCAAGCTGCTGCGCGAGCACGACAAGACGGGGGATTTGGGGGCGGACTGGCTGACCCGCAACGAGGCCGGCTCCGGCGGATTCAAGTTGCGCCGCTACGATCCGGCGATCGGCTTCCAGGCCGACCGGTTCGACGACCACTTTGCCGGGTTCGGCAAGTCCAATATTTCATCAATGGAATTCCGCGTGGTGCTGGAAACGGCGAGCCGAGCGCTGGGGCTGCAGAAGGGCGAATTCAACACGACGGACGGCTATCTGCCGCAGGACCAGATCAAGCGGCTGCGCATGGTGGACAGCGTGCAGATCCTCGAGGCGGAATCGCTGCGGACGATGTATTTCATCATCCACAACAGCCGGCCGCCGCTGACCGACGTGAACCTGCGCAAGGCGCTGTGCTACGCGTTCGACTACGACGGGTTCATCAACAACATCCTGGGCGGTTCGGTGGCGCGCAATGCCGGCATCATTCCCGGCAATCTGTGGGGCGCACCGAAGGACCTGGCAGGCTACAGCTACGACCTGGCGAAGGCGAAGGAGCATCTGGGGATGGTCAAGGCGCCGATGCGCCCGCTGGAAATCGGCGTGCTGGCCGGCTTCGACCAGAGCGAGGCCGCGGCGCAACTGTTGCAGGCAGGGGCTGCGAAGATCGGTATCGAGATCAAACTGGCATCCGAACCATGGCCGGTGATCTCGGGAAAATTCGGCGATCCCGACAAGACGCACGACCTGGTGCCGCTATGGCGCAGCGCCTACTTCGCCGATCCGCACAACTGGACCGGCGCGATCTACAACAGCCGCAACATCGGCGCCGGGAATTCGAGTTTCTACAAGAATGCGAAGTTCGATGAGCTGACCGACAAGGCGCTGGTGATGACACAGCAGGAGCAGCGGCAGCCGCTGTATGAGGAGGCTTCCCGGATCCTGGTGGAGGATGCCGCCGGGTTGTTCATCTACAATACCAAGTGGTACGGCCCGTTCACCAAGAACGTGCACGATGTGCGGTTCTGTCCGATCGGCGACGCGCAGGACATTCGCTGGATGTCGATGGCGTAGGGCGCGGTCACAGCCGTCGAAAACGGCACGCTGTCATGGCCGGGCGTGGCCCGGCCATGCCAAATGGCTGGGTCTACATCATGACCAACCGGCGCAACGGAACCCTGTACATCGGGGTCACCGGTGATCTCATTCGGCGCGTTTGGGAACATCGCGAAGGCATCAGCGAAGGGTTCATACCAGCGCTCGTTGATTGCGACTCATCACTCCTCAATCGTCATGGCCGGGCTTGTCCCGGCCATGACGGCGACATGCTACATGGGTCATAATCAACGAGACCTGGTATAAGACACCGCCACCCTTTGCGTGTTCTACGTGATTTGCGGTTCCATTTTCCCCGCGGTCGGACAGACCTGATTGCGCGAAACCAGGGCGACATGTACCAAATCCAATTCATCCGGCTCCAGTGCCGGCAGTAAACAAAGAAAATGGAACCGCAAAACACTCAAAACACGCAAATGGAGATCGGCAAAGACAGGATTGACCTCCTGTAAAAACGAGCCGTTGGCTGCGCCCTGACGGCGCTCCAGTAGGCACTGAGGGCTTCTACCAACGCTCGTTGATAGCGACTCATCGATCCCACTGTCATGGCCGGGCGTGGCCCAGCCATCCACGTCTTCCTCGTCTGCGTCGGCCAAAAGACGTGGGTGGCCGGGCCAAGCCCGGCCATGACAGTCGGGGCAACGCATGGGTCATCATCAATGAGCTTTGGTATCACACGACGTTATGGACTGCACCGCCTGGTCTGGTTCGAGCGCCACGATGATATCCGTGTGGCGATCCAGCGCGAAACCAACATGAAGCGATGGCCTCGCGCATGGAAAGTCCGCTTGCTGGCACACGAGAATCCGGATTGGGAGGATCTGTATCCGACGCTGCTGGGATGAAGCCGTGGATGGCCGGGCCACGCCCGGCCATGACAGTACGCGGCGCTACGCGAAGTGGCACGCCACCTGTCGGCCATCGTCCAGCTCGCGCAGCGCCGGGTCCTCCTCCGCGCACCGCGCCTCCGCGCGTGGGCAGCGCGTGCGAAACCGGCAGCCGCTGGGCAGGTTCCCCGGACTGGGCGGTTCGCCCTCCAGCCAGAAATCCTCGGTCACCCGCCGGCCACCCACCACCGGCACCGCGGCCAGCAGCGATTGTGTGTACGGATGTCGGGGCGCCGTGAACACCGCCGCGGTGTCGCCGGTCTCCACCACGCGGCCGAGATACATCACCGCAATCCGATGCGACACCAGGTGCACCACCGCAAGGTCGTGGCTGATGAACAGATAGGTCAGGTCGAAACGTTCGCGCAGTTCCAGGAACAACCGCAGCACCGTTGCCTGCACCGAGACATCGAGCCCCGACGTCGGCTCGTCCAAAATCACCAGGCTCGGGCGCAGCATTAATATGCGCGCCAGGCCGATGCGGCGCTGCTGGCCGCCGCTGATCTCGTGCGGATACAGGTCGAGATGCCCCTCCGGCAGTCCCACCGCCGCCAGTACCGCGCGCACGCGCGCACGCCGCTCGACCGACGACAGCGTGGTGTGGATCACCAGCGGCTCTTCCAGTGCGCGGCCGATCTTCCAGTGCGGATCGAGCGATGCGCCCGGATCCTGGTAGCAATACTGCAGGCTCCGCCGCAGCGCCCGCCCGGCACTCGGCGACAGGTCGCCGATCTCGTTGCCTTCGAACAGAATCTCGCCGCTGCTGGCGCGATTGATCCCGACGATGGTCTTGCCCAGCGTGGTCTTGCCGCAGCCGGACTCGCCCACCACGCCGAGGATCTCGCCACGCGCTACCGACAGCGACACGCCATCCACCGCGTGCAGCCAGGCCCGCCGCCGTCCCCACGCATCACGCACCGGAAAATGCATGTGCAGATCACGCAACGCCAGCAGCGGCGCGGTCATGCCGTCACCGGCTGCAGCTGCGGATGATGACAGCGCACCTGGTGCCCTGCGTCCGGTTCCCGCGCCATCGGATGATCCTGGCGACAGACATCGGTCGCCTGCGGACAGCGCGGATGGAAGCGGCAGCCGGGTGGCGGCGACACGAGGCTTGGCACATCGCCGGGAATGCCGCGCAACGCCGATCCGCTGGACGGCAGGCTCTCCAGCAGCAGCCGCGTATAAGGCACCATCGGCGCGCGGAAGAAGTCCGCGATCGGCGCGGTCTCCAGTTCCTGGCCGGCGTACATCACCGTGACGCGGTCGCAGATCTCCCATGCAGTGCCGAGATCATGCGTGGCGAACAGCACCGACACCCCACGCTCGGTCGCCAGCCTGCGCAGCAGTTTCAGGATCTGCGCTTGGATCGTCACGTCCAACGCTGTGGTGGGTTCATCGGCGATCACCAGCTTGGGTTCCGGCAACAGCGCCATGGCGATCATCACGCGCTGGCGCTGTCCGCCCGACAGCTCGTGCGGATACTTGTGCAGCAGTCGTTCCGGGTCGGGCAGTTGCACGGTGCGCAGCAGCGCCAGCGCGCGCTCGCGATCGGCGCGCCGGCGCGCACGCGACCAGCCGCGGCGATCCGGCGACTTCCAGCGCAACAGCTCCATGACCTGGTCGCCGATGGTGAACAGCGGACTGAACGAGCTGTACGGATCCTGCGGCACGAAGGTGATCGCGCGGCCCCTCACATGCGCCGCCACTGTCGCCGGATCCATCGCCAGCAGGTCCCGGCCGTCGAACATCAAGGTGCCGCCTCGCACGTTCGCGTTCGCCGGCAGCGCACCCAGGATGGACCGCGCCAGTGTCGTCTTGCCGCAGCCGGATTCACCGACCAGGCCCATGATCTCGCCTTGTGCCAGCGACAGGTTCACCGCATCCAGCACGCGCGCGGTGCCGCCCTCGGTAACGAACGACACCGACAGGTCGCGCACCGACAGCAGCTCAGCCATCGGCGCCGCCGCGTCGCAGCCGCGGATCCAGCACGTCGCGCAGCCCATCGCCCAGCAGGTTGAAGCCCATCACCACCAGCAGGATCGCGACGCCCGGTGCCGCCGCATACCACCAGGCCTGCGGCAGGAAGCCGCGGCTCTCGGCGATCATGCGGCCCCATTCCGGCGTCGGCGGCGGCGGACCCAGGCCGAGAAAGCCCAGTGCCGCGGCGACCAGGATGGTGCCGCCCATGCCGATCGTGGTGCGCACGATCACCGACGATGCGATCGACGGCAGCACATGCAGCACCATCACGCGCAGCGGCGATGCGCCGAGAGCGATGGCGGCCTCGATGAAAACCTCGTTGCGCAGGCTGCGGGTTTCCGCATAGACCAGCCGCGCCCAGAACGGCCAGTAGGTGATCGACAGCGCCAGGATGACGTTGTGGATCGCCGGTCCGAGGGTCTGCGCAATGGCGATCGCCAGCACCACCTGCGGTACCGCGAGGAAGACGTCGGAGATCCGCATCAGCAGGTCGCTGATGCGGTTGTTGTAGTAGCCGGCGACCAGGCCCATCGGCACGCCGATCAGTACCGCGAGCGATGTCGCCACCACGGCGATCAGGATGGTGATGCGCGCACCGAACAGCAGCCGGCTGTAGATATCGCCGCCCATACGGTCGGTGCCGAGAAGGTAGGTGCTGCCGGGTGGCAGCAGGCGATGTGGCGGATCGTAGTTGGTGACGTCGTGCGGGAAGGTCGCGAGCGGCCAGGCGAACACCGCGGCCAGCACCAGTGCGGCGACGATGACCAGGCCGAGCAGTGCGGAGCGGTCGCGGACCAGGCGGCGCAGCGTGCTCACCGCCGTAGCCCATCGTCATGGCCCACGCCCGGCCACGACAGTGAATCGAAAGCGGCGATCGCTGCCATCATCGGCCGCGCGGGTCCAGCACGGCCTGCGCCACATCGACCAGCAGGTTCACCAGGATGAACACCACACCGACGAACAGCGTGAAGCTCATGATCGCGTTGTAGTCCGATTGCAGGATGGAACTGACCGCGAAACTGCCGAGACCCGGCCAGTCGAACACCGTCTCCACCACCACGGCGCCGGCGATCAGGTTGCCGAAGATCAGGCCGATCTGCGTCAGGGTGCCGATCAGCGCGCTGCGCAGGATGTATTTCCACACCACGCGCCGGCGCGGAATCCCCATCGCCGCCTGGTAGAACACGAAATTGCTCGACATCACGTTCAGCACGCCGGCGCGGGTGAAGCGCACAATCGTCGCCATCGCCGGCAGCGCCAGGGTCAGCACCGGCAGGGCCAGATAGCGCAGCGACTGGCCCAGCGTTTCCCAATCGCCGCGCAGCACGGCATCCACCGTGTAGAAGCCGGTGATCGGATCCGGCCCCCAGCCATCGATGCGTCCCTGTACCGGCGTCAGCCCCAGCCACATCGAGAACAGCAATTGCAGCAGGATCGCCAGCCAGAACGCCGCCATCGCCAGCCCGGTGATGGTGACCACGCGCACCACATGGTCCAGCAGCGAATTGCGCCGCAGCGCCGCCACCACGCCGAGCGGCACGCCGACCAGCACGGCGATCACGATGGCATACAGCGCCAGTTCCAG
Source organism: Acetobacteraceae bacterium (assembly GCA_036265005.1). Lineage (GTDB taxonomy): Bacteria > Pseudomonadota > Alphaproteobacteria > Acetobacterales > Acetobacteraceae > JAMXLO01. The sequence continues at coordinate 15,403 of DATAPW010000075.1, forward strand.
CGTTGCCGGCAGGCGTGCCCAGAGATCTTCGGCCACCGGGCGCTGGGTGAACAGGCTGGTGCCCATGTTGCCGGTCGCCACATCGCCGACATAGCGCGCGAACTGCCAGGGCAGCGGCAGGTCAAGGCCGTACTGGTGGCGCAATGCGGCCACCTGGTCTGGCGTTGCGTTCTCGCCGGCCATGACCCGCGCGGGGTCCGATGGCACGACATGCGACACCAGGAACACGATCAGCACCACGCCCAGCAGCGTGGGCGGCATCCACAGGATGCGCCGCGCCACCATCGCCAGCAGCCTCATCGGCGCCCCGGCCTCATCGGCCCATCGACCTCATGCCGCCGACGCGCGCATTTCGCCGATCGCCTCTTCGATCCGCGCGCGCAGGTCGCGGGTGCTGAATGGCTTGCGCACCAGGCGTCCCAGCAATGCGCCGGCAATCCCCTCCGGGTCGGCGTAACCCGAGATGAAGACAATCGGCAGCCTGGGCCGCTGCCCGCGCACCCGCCGGGCCAGCTCCGGCCCGTTCATGCCTGGCATCACCACATCGGTCAGCAGCAGGTCGATGGCTCCGGCGCTATCCAGCAGCGCAAGCGCTTCCTCGCCGCCGGATGCCTGGAGCACCTGGTAGCCCAGCGCGACGAGGATCTCCACCGTGGTGCCGCGCACCGCATCATCGTCGTCCACGATCAGCACGACGGCGCCACTCGACCGCGGCTCGGCCACGCCGGCAGGCGAGGCGACGGCACGCTCGGCTGCGACCCGGGCGCGCGGCAGCAGCACCGAGACCGACGTGCCCTTTCCGGGCGTGGTGTCGATCTGCACGTCGCCGCCGGATTGCCGCGCCGTGCCGAACACCTGCGACAGGCCGAGGCCGGAACCGGCGCCGGGCCCCTTGGTGGTGAAGAACGGCTCGAACGCCTTGGCCAGCACGTCGGGCGTCATGCCGGTGCCGACGTCGTGCACGGTGATCTCGACGTAGTCGCCGGCTGGCAGGTCGCCCGCCTTCGCCGGCTGGCCGGGCTCGCGATTGGCGGTCTCAATCGTCACCACGCCGCCGCCCCGCATGGCGTCGCGCGCGTTGATCGCGAGGTTCAGGATGACCAGCTCGATCTGGGTCGGATCGACCATCGCCGGCCACAGGTCATCGGCGAGCCGCAGCTCCATCTGCACGCGCCGGCCAAGCGCGCTCTGCAGCAGGTCCTGCATGCCGGTCACCACGGCATTCAGGTCCACCGCGCGCGGCAGCAGGGGCTGGCGCCGCGCGAAGGCCAGCAGATGACTGGTGAGCGTCGCACCGCGCGCCGCGGCTGACCGCATCGCCGTTAGCCGCTCGCCCATTTGAGGATCGAGCGAATCGCTGGACTGCATCAGATCGATATTGCCCAGCAGCACGGTCAGCAGGTTGTTAAAGTCGTGCGCGACGCCGCCCGTGAGCTGACCCACCGCCTCGATCCGCTGCGCCTGGCGCAGCGCAGCCTCTGCCCGCTCGCGTTCGGCCATCTGCTGGACGGCCTGCTGGTGTTCGCGTTCGGCGACTTCCTTGGCGGAACGGAACTCGCCGACCAGGAGTTCCACCTGGCGCGACCGCCGCGCCAGCAGCAGCAACAGGCCGACCACCAGGAATGTGCAGCAGACCGCCGCGGCGGCGAATCCCAAGGCCTGCCGCCGCCAGTCAACCAGCAGCCGGCCCTGCTCGACCGAGACCATCACCGCCAACGGAAACGCCCGCAGCGCGCGGATCGCCGTGACACGGATGCTGCCGTCGATCGGGCTCTCCATCAGCAGCGTGCCGGCGACATCATGCGACAGCACCTCGGTAAATGGCGGGGTATTGGCGAAGCTGGAGCCGATCGCGGAATCGACGTGCGGGAAGCGCGCGAGCACCGTGCCGTCGCGCAGGTGCAGGATGATCGAACCGTTCTCGCTGAGTTCCACGGCGCGATAGAAGTCCTCGAAATACGCCAGGTTGAGATATGCCGCGCCGATGCCGATCACGCCGGCGCTGGGGCCGATGATCCCGCGCGTCAGCAGCGCAGTCCATTTGCCGTCGGGCAGGCGGAACGGTTTGCTGATCCGCAGCCCGGCATGCGGGTTGGCGATGTGGAATGCCAGTGCGGCCAGACCTTCGGCGGGCAGTACATCGGCGCCCGGGTGCAACGCGAACAGCACGTGGCCGGATGCGTCGGTGATCGCCAGGTCCAGCATCTGGCGCACACCCTCGATGCGCCGACCCAGCAGGGCATCCACGGTGACGGGGGCCGGATGCTGGATCTGCGAGGTCTCGATGGCATTGCGGAGGATGAAGTCCACCGTCTCGACCGCGCGTCCGGTCTGCTCGGCGAACACCATGTCGAGCCGCGACATCTGTCGCGCGGTATCGGCGACGACGGCGGCGCGCAGCGTCATGAGCTGGTGGACCGTGACGCCGACGATCAGGAACAGCAGGACCGCAGCGATCGCCTGCAGGCAGCGGCTGACGGACAGGATGCCGCCATAGCGCGACGTCACGCCAGTGTCCGGCCCCCGCATCCCGGTCATGTCGCTACCAGCATTTGCCATGATCGCGCTGACGGTAGCCTGCAGTACGGCGGAGCAACAACCGCTTCGTCGCCGTGTGCTGCCGTGCCGGCGTCACCCGAAGCAGCCGGCCGTCGGACCTCCCCGACCGCGATCGCACTACCGCTGTTCGCCGACGAAGCCCTGCTGCAATTCGCCCAGTCGGGCGATCGCGGCCGGCGGCAACGGCCCCTTGTTCACTGCGGCGAGGGCCTGCTCGAATTCCATCGGGGTCGCCATGCCGACCAGGATGGTGCCCATCGCGGGATGGGTGATGGCGAAGCGCACCGCCGCCTCCGGCAGGCTGCCGGCATGGCCCTGCTGCACCAACGGTAGCAGCCGGCGGGCACGCTGCAGGTCGCCGTCGTAGCTGTTGGCCGAGCCGATCGGATCGGGCGGCGGGCTGGCGATCGGGTGCCTCTCGGCTGCGCCGCTCAGCGCGCCGCCGGCCAGCACGCGGATGCCGACGACGCCGACCCCGGCAGCATGCGTGCGGTCGAACATCCTGCCGTAGTCCTGCGCCGGATAGCCGGCCGGCAGTGCCGATCCCGCGCTGGGGTTCAGCATGTTGTAGCTGACCTGCGCGCTGTCGAACTGTCGGGCGTCGATCACCTGGTGCAGCGCCGCCGTGTCGCCGACCGCGGTGATGCCGAGGAAGCGCAATTTGCCCTGCTGGCGCAGCGCCTCGAATGCCGGAACCACTTCCTCGAGCACCGCCTTGGCGGACAGCGATTCGCCGCCGCCGTTGGCGGTGATCGCGTTGTGCAGATGGAAGATGTCCACCTGGTCTCGGCCCATGCGCTTGAGGCTGGCCTCCAGGGATTCGGCGACAGCGGCCTTGATCCGCCCGAACTCCGCCGACGGGATGCGCACCTTGGTGCCGACGACGACGTTGGGCTTCAGCTTCGCCAGCACGCGGCCGAGATTCTTCTCGGACTCGCCATTGCCGTACATCGCGGCCGTGTCGAAGTAGTTCACCCCGACTTCCAGGGCGCGGGCCACCGCGCGTTCCTGGTCTGCGGGTGCGCCGCGCACCATAAGCCCGCCCACCGCACCGCAACCGAAGCCGAGTACCGACACCTGCAGGCCGGTCCGGCCGAATGTCCGCATTTCCATGTGTTGTGCCTCCCTGTGCTGTGGCGTCGCCCTGCCGGCTCAGCGCGAATAGAGCCCGGCGGCGCGGGCACGCACCTTGGCCATGGCGACCAGCAGGTCGAGCGTCGGGGTCGCCACGCCGGCCATCCGCGCCAACTCCAGCGGTGCATCGAAGATGCCATCGATCTCCATCGGCCGCCCAAGTTCCAAATCCTGCAATATGCTGGGCTTATGGTCGAGACTTCGGCCGTGCGCGATGCGCTTCTCATGATCCTGGTCGGGCCTGGCGCCTACCGCCGTGGCAATCGCCGCGGCCTCCTGCATCACCCGGCGGGCGGCATCGACGCAGATCGGCTCCTGGAACAGGTCGCGGATGCTGACCTGGGTCAGCACCGCCAGCGGACCGTTGCCGAGGTTCCCCAGCAGCTTCTGCCAGATCGCGTCGCGGATCGCCGGCGTGACCTCCGCGACGATGCCGCCTTCGCGCAGCGGCGCGGCGATCGCCTCCACCCGCTCGGTCATGCGGCCGTCAGGCTCGCCGAACACCACGCGGGCATTCTGGTTTTCCAGTTCGATCACGCCAGGCGCGATGACCGCACTGGCCGCATACACCACACCGCCGATCGCCCGTCGCGGGCCGATGGACTGCCACAGCGCGTCGCCCGGATCGATGCGCGGCAGCCGGCGGCCCTCCAGAGGACCGGGCAGCGCGTGGAAGTACCACCAGGGGATGCCGTTCATCACGAAGGCCACCGGCGTGTCAGGCCCGAGCAACGGCCCGATGCCGGCGGCAACCGCCGGCAAGGCCGGCGCCTTCACCGTCACCACCACGGCATCCTGCGGCCCCAAAGCCGCCGGGTCGTCGCTTGCCCGCACCCGGCTGCGCAGTTCACCGGCACCGGTATGCACGGTCAGTCCGTTGTGCTGGATCGCCGCGAGGTGCGGGCCGCGCGCCAGCACCGACACCTCCGCCCCGCCGCGCGCGTAGCGCACCGCCAGATGGCCGCCGATCGCGCCGGCGCCATAGACGCAAATCCGCATGGTGGCCTCCCCCTCGTTCGGTGCGGTGAGGTTATCCTGGCGATAGCTCCGGCGTGGCGTCAACTCAGGCGGCCGATGTGTCGCAGGTCATAGCCGGCCGACCGGGAACCGTGCTGTGACGGTGCCCGCCGACCCGCCGCTCGCTCAGAATTGCTTTCGGTCGCGGCCGGTGCTTGTTTCAAGTTGGCAGCAAAGCAGTACAGCAACGTTTCGGAGGGCCATTCGTGCCACGATCAGAACTCGCCGCCTGGCTGCGGCGCGGCGTCTCGTTCATTGCCGTCAGCGGACTTCTGTGCGGTTGCGCACCGGGCGCCTTCACCACCCAGAGCCAGCGCATCGGCTTTGACAATGGCACCGATTCCTGCCGCCCGCAGCTCGTGGCCCTGGATTCCACCGGCAACTATTTCGGCGCCGCGATCCTGCAGGGCGCCGCGATCGGCGCTGGCACCGGGGCGCTGGCCGGCGGCCTGATCGGCGGCTTGGCCACCGGCAACTGGCGCGGCGCCGCCTTCGGGGCGCTCGCCGGCGGCGTCACCGGTGGCGTGATCGGCGGCAGCAATGCCTACTGGCAGTCCTTGCAACAACAGCGGATGGACCAGGCCTCGCTATATTCCCGCGTCAGCCTCGACCTCGAGCGGGAGAACGTGCAGATCGACAAGACCCAGCTTGCGCTCGACCAGCTGGTCGATTGCCGCTTCCGCCAGGCGCAGGCGATCAACAACGACTACCGCACCCATCGCATCGACCGTGCGACCGCCGAGGCGGCAATGGCGCTGGTGCGCCAGCGCGCTGCCCGCGACCTCCAGGTTGCGCAGACAATAAACCAACAAATCCAGGATCGTGGACAGCAATTCGGAGTCGCGACGGGAAACATCGATCCGTCAGCCGCGGCGGCCATAAACGCCCGCCCGCAGGCTGCCCAGCAACCCGCCGTCGTCCGCACCGCGGCGCCGATCAAGCTGCGGCCCGACCCAGGCGCGCCCGACATCGCGCAGTTGCAGGCGCATGACCAGGTGACCGTCAGTCCGGGCCGCAACGGCTACGCCCTGGTGGAGACCAGCAGCGGCGCGCGCGGCTATGTTTCGGCCAGCGACCTGCAGGGCAGCGGCGGAAACCGGTCGATCAGTGTCGCCACCACCACCCCGATCGCCGCCGCGAGCGATGTCCGCACGCTTGCCGGCAGCAATGCCGCGCGGCGCGACGACTTCGCCCAGAGCGTGGCGGTGACCGAGAAGGCAGAGGCGACCGGCTTCGAACTGGCGGCGGGTTGATCCGCGCCGTCATTTGCCTGGTCGTGTTGGCGCTCGCCGGTGGGGCGGCTGCACAAACCCCGCCGCAGGCGCCGTTCCTGCGCATCGAGGCGGCCGGCCATATCGGCTCCGTGCCGCATCTCGCGGTGGATGCGTCCGGCCGCCTGCTGGCGACCGCAGGCTTCGACAAGACGATCCGGCTGTGGTCGCTGCCCGACGGCAAGCCGCGCGGCGTGCTGCGTCCGCCGATCGGCGCCGAGCAGGAGGGCGAGATCTACGCGGTCGCCGTCACCCCGGACGGTCGCCGCGTGTTTGCCGCCGGCGCCACCGGGGGCCAGTGGGACGGCACGTTCAGTGTCTACCTGTTCGACACGCGGCGCGGCGTGCTGGTCGGACGCATGCCCGGACTGCCGTCGCCGGTGAATGCCCTGGCGGTGTCCGCCGACGGCGGTCGGTTCGCCGCTGGACTGGCGCATGGCGGGGTCCGCGTGTGGGATGCCACCTCGGGCAAGCCGATCTTTGAGGACCCGGCCTATGCCGGACCGGTCCGCAACCTCGCATTCGACCGCACCAACCGGCTGTATGCCGCGGCGTCGGACGGCAGGCTGCGCGCCTACGACGCGGAGGGCCACAAGGCCGGGGAAAAGGAACCGGCGCCCGGGCTGCGCCCATGGGGCCTGGCGGTGTCGCCCGATGGCAGCCTGCTCGCGGTCACCTACGAGAATACCGACCGGCAGGGTCATGTGCGGGTCGATGTGCTGTCGGCCCGCACCCTGCTGCCGCTGTTCGCACCGGATACCGACAGCCTGAAGGGCGAGGGCCTGCTGGCGGTGGCCTGGGCCGCCAACGACCACGGCGGCGTGGGGCTGCTCGCCGGCGGCTATGCACGAGCCGGGGCGGCGAACGTGATCCGTCGCTGGGATGATTTCGGCCTTGGTCCCGCCACCGACCTGCCGGCCGCACGAGACACCATCCTCGACATCCGGCCAGTACCCGGCGGCGGCGCGGTGTATTCGGCGGAGGACCCGGGTTGGGGGCGCATTGCCGCCGATGGCAGCATCGCATCCCGCCCCACCGCTCGGATGGCGGACCTGCGGCCGGCGCGCGAGCAGCGCCTGGCAGTTTCCGCCGATGGCTCCGTCGTGGAGTTCGCCACCGGCAGCGGTCTGCTGCGCTTCGATGCCACGGCCGGGCGCCTGGCGGCCGTCCCGTCCGACGATGGCTCGCTGGCGGTCGCACGCACTGCCGCACCCGGGCTGACCCCGAGCAACTGGAAAGACTCCTCGGCGCCGCGGCTGAACGGCGTGCCGCTCGCGCTGGACCGCTCCGAATTCAGCCGCAGCGTGGCCATCCTGCCCGACAATTCAGCGGTGCTGCTCGGCACCGACACCAACCTGCGGCTGTTCTCGACGCACGACGCGAAGCAGATCGCCGCTGTCCCGGTGCCGGCCGCCGCCTGGGCCGTCGCGGTGAATGCAACCGGCACGGTGGCGGTCGCCGCCCTGCTGGATGGCACGCTGCGCTGGTTCGGCCTGTCGCACGATGCGCCGCTGCAGCCACGCGTCGCGCTGTTCGCCCATGCCGACGGCGCACGCTGGGTGTTGTTCACGCCGGAAGGGCTGTTCGACCACGCGGACCGCGGCGGCAAGGACCTAGTCGGCGTGCACCTCAACCGCGGCCGTGACCAGCAGCCGGAATGGACCAGCTTCTCGCAGGCCTATCGCGCGCTGTATGCGCCGGCAGCGGTGCGGTCACGTCTCGCCGGCGATCCCGGCCCGTCGCGCGCAAGGCTGGCAGAACTGGGCGACCTGCGCGCGCGGCTGGCCCGTCAGCCGTCGGTGGAATTCGCCGAACTCTGCGTGCCGATGGCCGACGGCACCTGCGCCGCACTGGACCCGCATGCCGCCACGCTCCCGCGACTGCCCGCGCAGGCCAACAAGCTGCATATCGGCGTGCGCCTGGCCGACCGCGGCCTCGGCATCGGCGACATCGATGCCTTCGTCAACGACCGCAATGCGGGACGCTTCGCCGCGCCGGCCGCCGAAGACGGCAAGGCCAGCACGACGATCGATGTGCCGCTCGATCCTGGCCAGAACACCATCCAGCTCCGGGTCTACGACAAGTCGGACACGGTGTTCGTAGAGACGCAGCCGCTGGACCTGGCAACCGCCGACAGCGACGCCGGCGAGCATGGCAGGCTGTTCGTGCTGGCAGTCGGCATCGACCATTTCGCCGCGCCGTCGCTGTCGCTGAACTACGCCGTGGCGGACGCCGAGACCTTCGTGCGGGTCGTCCAGCGATCGGCGGAGCGGCTGTTCTCCACGGTCGAGGTCACCCAGTTGACCGACCAGCAGGCCACGCGCGCAGGGATCCTGGATGCGTTCGACCGGCTGGCCGCGCGCATCCGGCCGAACGACACGTTCCTGTTCTACGTCGCCAGCCACGGCGTGCGCAGCCAGGACGATGGCCGCTTCCTGCTGGTGCCGCAGGATGTCGCGGACATTTCGTCATGGCAGGCGCTGGGCCGCGCGGCGATCGACGAGACGTCGCTGATCGCCGCGCTGTCGCGGATACGCGCGCGCGATGCACTGCTGTTCCTGGACACCTGCTATTCCGGCGCGGTCACGGCGGATGCGCTGGCCAACGTGGGACACGAGACCGGGCGCTATCTGCTGGCTGCGTCCAGTTCGCTGCAGGAGGCGCTGGACAGCTACGACAACCGCAACGGCGTGTTCGTCTATGCGTTGCGCGAGGGACTGCAAGGCCGCGCGCCGCACGGAGCGGACGACATCATCAGCGCGCTGGCGCTGGGCGAGTACGTGTCGGGCCGCGTCGGACAATTGGCGCGCCAGAAGGGCCACGACCAGGACGCGGTGTTCAAGACCGCGCAGGAGGAACTGCATTCGTTCCCGATCGGCGAGGTGATCGGCGTCGCGCAGTAGGCCAATCCGTCGCTTGCCGTTGCCTTCCCGACACAGCATTGTCTGCTGCGTAGCCGGAAGGTTCCGATGCCGCGCCCCGTCACCGCCAGCCTGCTGTGGGCACTGCCTGTCTTGCTGTTCGCCTGCATCGTTGCGCTGCCACGAACGGCACTGGCGAAAGGCGGCGGAGGCGGTGGCGGCGGGACCGGCGCCACCATGGAAGACGACGACCCGGAGTTCGACGACGACACCAATGTGCCGGTGCGGCGTGGCAAGCCGCCCTCGCATTTCGCGCTCAAAGGATCGGAGCGCCTGGGTGTGCGCCATCAGTTCGACAACGGATTCTCCCTCGAGCCGTACGTTCGCGCGCAGCAGAGCATGCTCGACAATCCGTTCGCCATCCGGTCGGCGGCATATGCCGGCGGGCTGACCGGGCTCTACAGGTTCGGTGACACCGCCTGGACGACATCGTTCGAGACCAAGGACAACTTCAACAGGTTCTATGCGCACTCGACCTATGTCGCCTACATCTTCCAGACAGCGATCGCGCAGTCCTTCGACTTCGGCGATTCCGGTTTCGCAATCGTGCCGCGGGCGCGGGTGGGTTATCAGTGGGCGGACGATGCCCGGCAGCAGCGTTGGAAGTTCGAATTGACCGCACCGGTCGGCTACCAGATCACCGACAAGGTGCTGCTGCTGCCGGTGATGCCGAAGCTGGCCTACCAACCCTATACCAGCCGCAGCGATCATCGCGCCGACCTGACGCTGAACGTGTCGGCCGGGGTGCGGTATGCCTTCAGCAAGGCCACCAATTTGCAGGCGTCGTTCGGCTTCGAGAACCGCTGGTCCAACGTGCCGTCCGTCGAGTACTCGCGATGGATACTGGCCCCGCAGATCGCCTTCCGGGCGGCGTTTTAGGCTTGCGTTGCAGTGACAGTGGGCGTGACGACAGTGGGTGGCGCGAATGCCTTGGCGCTGCCGTCGTGCTATGCGAGCCTGCGCCCCGGGAGGATATCCGTTTGGCGACTCTGACCTTGCGCCGACTGAGCAAGCGGTTTGGCGCGTTCGAGGCGGTCCGTGGCGTTGATCTCGACGTCGGCGAACACGAGTTCGTCGTGCTGGTCGGGCCGAGCGGCTGCGGCAAGAGCACCATTCTCCGCATCATTGCCGGATTGGAAGAACCGACATCGGGCGACATCCTGATCGACGGCATCGCGGTGACCGAGCGCGAACCGAAGGACCGCGATATCGCCATGGTGTTCCAGGACTATGCGCTGTATCCGCACATGACCGTGGCGCAGAACATGGGCTTTGCCTTGCGCTATCGCAGCGTGTCGCGCGCCGAGATCACGCGGCGGGTGGATTTCGCCGCCCGCCTGCTGGAGATCGAGCCGTTGCTGGCGCGCACGCCGCGGCAGCTTTCCGGCGGGCAGCGCCAGCGCGTCGCCATGGGGCGCGCGATCGTGCGTGATCCAAAACTGTTCCTGTTCGATGAACCGCTGTCGAACCTGGATGCGAAACTGCGCGTGCAGATGCGCACCGAACTGCGCAAGCTGCGCGAACGCGTGCCGACCACGACGGTCTATGTCACGCATGACCAGGTCGAGGCGATGACCCTGGCCGATCGCATCGTCATCCTGAACCAGGGTCGCGTCGAGCAGATCGGCACGCCGGAGGAAGTCTACGAGACGCCCGCGTCGATTTTCGTGGCGGGCTTCATCGGTGCACCGGCGATGAACCTGCTGCCGGCGCAGATGCAGGGCGGCCAGGTGGTGCTGCGCGACGGCACGACGCTGGCGGCGGGACACGGCGGCAGCGGCGATGTCTGGTGCGGCATGCGGCCGGAGGACCTGACATGGGTGCCGCCTGGTACCGACGCCGATGGCGGGTGCCTGCGCGGAACCGCACTGGTGGTGGAGCCGCTGGGGCCTGATACCCTGGTGTCGCTGGAACTGGCCGGGACCGAGGTGTCCTGCCGGCTGCCGCCGCGCAGCGTGCGTCGCGCCGGCGAAACGGTGACGCTGACGCTGGATCCCGCGCGCGTCCATCTGTTCGATCGAACGAGCGGTCAGCGGCTGTGACAAGACCGCCAAATGGAGGGAACATGACATGAAGCGGCGCACATTCCTGGCCGGCACCGCGGCCACCGCCCTGGCTTGTCCGGCGATCGCACAGTCGAGCAAGAAGCTGACGTTCCTGTCGTGGAACATCGTCGACCAGGCCGACATGTTCAAGCGATGGTTCGCCGCGTTCACCGCCGAACATCCGGGGGTGGAGATCGAATGGCTCGACAAGAAGGGGCCCGACCTCCCGCCGTTCTACCAGACCCAGCTTGCCGCAGGCACGCCGCCCGACGTGCTGGATCTGCAGGGCGGCATCGGCATCGAATACGCCGCGCAGGGCGCGCTGCTCGACCTGACGCCGTATCTCACCGCGCATCCGGACGTGAAGGCGCGGTTCAACCAGGACTACCTGAACAACTGGGTGTGGGAGGGCAAGACCTGGCTGGTGCCGTTCTATGTCGCCAAGACGCTGCTGTTCTACAACAAGCCGCTGTTCCAGAAGGCCGGCCTGGCCGGACCGGCAACCAGCTTCGACGAGTTGCTGGCACACGCCGAGAAGATCGGCGCCGGCGGCACCGACCAGACCGGCTTCCTGACGCTGAACTTCGACTGGCTGTACTGGGCGCTGTTCAAGATGAACGGCGTCGATCTGCTGTCGCCCGACCTGAAGCAGCCGGTGTTCGACACGCCGAAGCTGGTCGAGGTGACCGAGAAGCTGGCGAAGGCGACCGCCGGCACCGCGATCAACAAGATTTCGTGGACCGGGCGGTGGGTCGAGCCGCTGGGTGCGTTCGCATCCGGCAAGGTCGGCATGCTGAATGCGCACGCGCCGGCGTATTTCTTCCTGAAAGGGCAGGGGGCGTGGATCAACCAGGACACGCTGGGCGTGGCGGAGCTTCCCGGCAACTGGTCGGTGCCGACGCTGCACGGCTACGGCATTTCCAAGGGCACGAAAAACCCAGACCTGGCCTGGGCATTCGTCGAATTCTGCACGGCGCGCAAGCAGGCGCAGGAGATGGCGGACAGTCGGCGGGTGCTCACCGCCTATACCGAGGTGGACAACGCGCTGATGGGGCACCTGGAGAAGGACGAACCGCTGGCGCATGCGGTGCTGGCGACGCAGCTCGAGCATACCGACAAACTGTGCGGCAACTGGCCGCTGCCGAACGACAGCCGGATCAAGGACGCATTCTATCCGGAACTGCAGAACGCATTGCTCGGCCGCAAGGACGCCAAGAGCGCGCTCGATGAGGCGAGCCGCAAGGTGGCCCGCGAATTGCGGCGCGCCTGACGCGTGAGCCAGACGGTCGGTTGGTATCGCAGGCGGCGGGCGCGCCGGATGGCGCTGGTCGCCTGCTTCCTGGCGCCATCGCTGCTGATCTTCCTGCTGTATCGCATCCTGCCGCTGATCTGGAACGTCGTGCTGTCATTCGAGGCCTGGTCGCCGCTGCACGCGGCCACCTGGGTCGGCTGGGACAATTACGACGAGATGCTGCACGACGACGACGTGTTCTGGCAGGCGCTGTGGAACACGTTGATCTTCATGGCGTCGCAGCCGATCGGCGTGGCGATCGCACTCGGCATTGCGCTGCTGGTGAACAGCGACCTGAAAGGTGCGGCGGTCTATCGGACGATTGTCTTCCTGTCCTATCCGCTGATGACCGTCGCCGTCGCGATCATCTGGCGCTGGATGTACAATGAGCGGGGCGGCCTGATCAATTTCGTGCTGCGCCGGCTTGGCATCATCCACCAGCCGATCGCGTTCCTGGATTCCTTCGCCTGGGCGCTCCCCAGCACCATCGTCGCCAACACCTGGCAGGTGCTGGGATTTTTCATGATCGTGCTGCTGACCGGATTGCAGAACATCCCGCCGCATCTGTACGAGGCGGCGCGGGTGGATGGCGCTCCCGCCTGGGCGCGACTGTTCCGCATCACGCTGCCGATGCTGAAGCCGTCGCTGTTCCTGTGCGCGGTGATCAGCATCCTGAATTCGTTCGCGGCGTTCGACTTGGTCTACGTGATGACCAACGGCGGGCCCGGCCACGGCACCGAGCTGCTGATCACCTACATCTACAAGGTCGGCTTCGGCCAGACCCGCTTCGACTACGCCGCGGCACTGACGGTCGCGCAGTTCGTGCTGCTGCTGGCACTGGCCTGGCTGGCGAACCGCGCCTCGGGCGGCAACGCCGGAGCGCTGGAATGACGGCGCGCGACCGCAAGCTGCTGTGGCTGCGGCACGCCGCGCTGGTGCTGATCTCCGTGGTCATGCTGATGCCGTTCTACTGGGTGCTGAAGACCTCGTTGACCGGCGAGAACATCTACGCCTATCCGCCCAGCCTGTGGCCGGTGAAGCCGCATCTCTTCAACTACGTTGATGTCTGGTACCTGATTCCGTTCCCGCGCTATCTGCTGAACAGCATCATCGTGTCGCTGATCGCTGTCGCCGGGAATTTGGTGCTGAATGCGATCGCCGGCTACGCGCTGACCTTGCCGTTCCCCGGGCGGCGCGCGGTCGTCGTGCTGCTGCTGTCCTGCATGCTGATCCCGTTCCAGGCGACGATCATCCCGGCGTACCTGATCACTGCCAGGCTCGGGCTGCTGAATTCGTATCTGGGCCTGGCGCTGCCGCTGATCTCCACGATCGTCTGCATCTTCATCTTCAAGTCGGCGTTCGAGGCGGTGCCGCGCTCGCTGATCGATGCGGCGCGGATCGACGGGCTGAACGATCTGCGCATCCTGCTGCGCGTGCTGCTGCCGCTGTCCACGCCGGCGATCGCCACCAACGTGGTGCTGGCGTTCATCTGGTCGTGGAACAACTTCCTGTGGCCGCTGATCATCACGCGCGATCCCGACATGCAGACGCTGCCTCTCGGCCTGGCGCGCTTTCTGTCCTACATGGAGGACACGACGGGGGCGCTGTATGCCTTCGTGGTGATGGTGCTGGCGCCGGGACTGCTGGTGTTCCTGATGGCGCAGTCGTCGTTCATGCGCGGGCTGACCGCCGGGGCGACCAAGGGATGACAAGCTGGCGGGCCGTCCTGCTGAGCCGCTTCGTCGTCGTGCCGGTGGCGATTGCGGTCATCGTGGCGGCATGGAACATCTACGTGTCGCTGCACGCGCACGGGGTGCTGGCGGGGCGAGTGGTCGATGCTGCGGGGCGGCCGGTGGACGGGGCGACGGTGGTGCTGTTCGCGCACGACTTCGTCACCCAGGTGGAGAAGGCACGCACCAGCACCGACGCGGACGGCAACTTCCACTTCGGCAACAATGCGTCGCACCTGGTACAGTTGCAGGCTCTGGACGGGACGGCGGCGTCGCCTCGGGTGACGATCCGACTGTGGTTCCGCGGGCAGGACCGGGTGTTGCAGAAGCCGCTGGGGCTCCGCCCCT
>DATAPW010000076.1:0-19617 GCA_036265005.1 Acetobacteraceae bacterium
GCCGCGATCTCGGCATCATGCCGAGCCACAAGCTGTGGCAGGACCTGTGCCTCGTCATCATCCAGCATCGCGGCGACCTCGTCGCGCTGTACAAGGACATCCGCGACCGGGTGATGCCGTATCCTGCCCCAGCCCGGTCCAACGCCCCGCCCGATGCAGCATCGGCGCCGTTCGCCCCGGCGCCATGCGTCCCGATGCTGGCGGCGTCCGCCACCGGGCCGCCCTGAACCGGCGACGCCGAAGCAGGCTTCGAACGCAGAACGCGCCAATGGCCGCAGATGAACGCAATCGCATGCGCGTTCATCGGCGGCAATTGGCGCGTTCTGCGTTATACCGCTTCCCGTCTGCCTCTCAGCCAGTCAAAATCATGGTGCAAAGGCACTATACCGAACGAGCATGCGCTAAGCTCGGTCATCGAGACACAGAGGAGCGTCCCCATGCAGACCGAACCGATTGCCCCCATCGGCATCAACCATCTGGTCATCAATGTCCGCAACATGGCCGAATCGCACCGCTTCTGGACCGAAATCGTCGGCCTGAAGCAGGTCGGCCAGATCAAGCCGCGCGGCGACCGCGGCCCGACGCGGGCCATGCAGTTCTACAGCGCCGACCATGATGGCCAGATGACCCACCACGACATCGCGCTGATGGAATTCCCCGACCTGCCGGCGCCCGCCGCCGATGGCACGCTGACCAGTGCGATCGGCCACATCGCCATCGCGTTGCCGAACCGCGAGGCGTGGCTGCGCCAGCTTGCCTACCTCCAGTCCAAGGGCGTCAAATTTGAACGCCGCGTCGAACATGGCATGACCCACAGCCTGTACATCCGCGACCCGAACGGCTACAGCGTCGAACTGCTGTACGAACTGCCGCGCGAAGTGTGGGAAGGCAACATCCAGGAAGCCCTGAACCACTACATCGCCTTGCCGACCGAAGGCGAGGCGGCGCTGGAGGATCGGGTCGAGAACGTGCCGGTGTTCGCACCAGCCAAGTAGGGGCCGGGATCACCCGCGGCAAACCGGCATCGGCTGGACGACGGCAAGCCGAATGTCTCCCGTGCCGGTGACGGACGGCACCTCGCCGGCGCGACTGTTCGATCTTGTCGTCGCCGGTTTCTGGCCGCATGTGGGCCGTGCCGCGGTGTGGAGTTCGATGACGTGACGACAAGCCGGTTGCTGCGGGCGCTCGGCCTCGCTGCCGTGGTGTCGCTCGGGGCCGTGGCGGTCTACGCGCACGCTCGGGCGACGCCGCCCTGCGACGATGAGCAGGTCATGGGCAGGGTGGACAATATCCTGCGCGACAGGTTCCAGTTCGACAGCATCCTGGTGAACAACATCAGGACTTTGTCCGGCGGTTATTTCAGCGACCGGCACGAATGTCTGGCCGAGGTCACGCCGATCAGGGGCAACATCAACGCATCCGATATGCCGTGGCGGGAGATGCGCTATTCGGTCGCGCATGGCGATCCGCCCGAACGTTTCGTCGTCACCGTGACACTGGGAGGCGCAGTTCCCCTGGCCGAGCCGAAACCGCCGCTGTGGAAGCGCCTGCTCGGGTATCAGTGACGCGAACGACCGGCTCGCCCGCCGTTTTGCGCCGGCGGGCGCTACCCGGCCACCACGCGCGCCACGTCCTCCGGCGACTGGCGGACCAGTGCGTCGTAGCCCCTCAGCAGCGTCTCGGTGATCCGCGTCGGCATGAAACGATGTCCGGCGATCTCGCTCACCGGCGTGACCTCCGCCGCCGTACCGGCCAGGAACACCTCGGTCGCGCGGCCGATTTCGGCGAACTCGATCGGCCGTTCGACCACCTTCATCTGCTGCCGCCGCGCCAGGCTCATCACCGAACGGCGCGTGATGCCGTCGAGAAACCCGTCCGGCGTCGGCGTATGCAGGTCGCCATCGATGACGAAGAAGATATTCGCCCCGGTTGCCTCGGCCACCTTCCCGCGCCAGTCCAGCATGAGCGCGTCGGCGAATCCCTCGGCCTCCGCCTTGTGTTTGGATAGCGTACCGATCATATAGAGGCCTGTCGCCTTCGCCATGGTCGGCGCGGTCTCCGGGGACGGCCGCTTCCATTCGGCCAGGCTTAGCCGGATGCCGCCCATGCGGTCGTCACCGAAATAACTCGGCCACGGCCACACCGCGATCGCCAGATGGATTTGCGTGCCTTGCGCCGCCACCGCCAGCATTTCAGAACCGCGCCAGGCAATCGGACGCACATACGCGTCGGTCAGCCCGTTGGCCGCCAGCGTTTCCTTGCACGCGGCATCGATCTGCTCCGCCGTCCACGGAATCTCGAACCCCATGATGCGGGCGGAATTGATCAGCCGGTCGGTGTGGTCGCGCAGGCGGAAGATATTGCCGGCATAGGCCCGTTCGCCTTCGAACACCGCACTGGCATAGTGCATCCCATGGGTCAGAACATGCAGCTTGGCGTCGCGCCAGGGCACCAGGGCGCCGTCCCACCAGATCCAGCCGTCCCGGTCGTCGAAAGGAACTAGCGCCATGGCCACGTGCTCCGCAATAATGTTGCTCCAGTCAGGCCAACCGTATAACGCCGCTCCAGATAAGTCAACATTACTGTCTTAAATCACCCGCTTCCCGAGGAATGCCTGCCATGTCCGAACCGAAGGCCGAACTGCACCCGTCGTCGGCCCGCGCCCGCGTCGAACCCGACCAGGACGGTATGGCCGATGACAATCCGATGTTCCCGCCGGATGCCGAGATGCGCATGGCGCAGGATCTCATGTTCTTCGCCTACCGCGACTTCACCAACGCCGCGGACGTGATTCTCGAGGAACTCGGCCTGGGACGCGCCCACCATCGCGCACTCCACTTCATCGGCCGCAATCCCGGCATCACCGTGTCAGATCTCCTCGGCATCCTGCGCATCACCAAGCAATCCCTGGCGCGCGTGCTGAACGTGCTGATGGAACAAGGCTACGTCGCCCAGGCGCCCGGCCGCTCGGATCGGCGGCAACGGCTGCTCACGCTCACCCAGGCCGGCGCGGCGCTGGAGCGGCGGCTGTTCGAGAGCCAGCGCGAACGGCTCGGCCCGGCCTACCGCCGGGCGGGCAGTACCGCGGTGGATGGCTTTCGCCGCGTATTGCGCGGCATCATGGACGATGCGGCGCGCGCCTATGTCGATGAAGCCGACCCCAACAGCCGCACGGGTCGCTGAGAGGGAACCAGATGTCGGATGATGCCCACATCCTGGTGGTGGACGATGATGCCAGGCTGCGCGCGCTCCTGTCGCGCTATCTGGCCGGCGAAGGCTTCCGCGTCACCACCGCGGAAACCGCCACCGATGCGCGCGCCAAGCTGCGTGCCATCAATCCCGACATGCTGGTGCTGGA
The DNA here is from genome assembly GCA_036265005.1 of Acetobacteraceae bacterium. Lineage (GTDB taxonomy): Bacteria > Pseudomonadota > Alphaproteobacteria > Acetobacterales > Acetobacteraceae > JAMXLO01. The sequence goes on from DATAPW010000076.1 coordinate 3,359, forward strand.
CGTCATGATGCCCGGCGAAAGCGGCCTGTCGTTGACCGAGGCGCTGCGCCGCGAACAGGGCCACGACATGCCGGTGCTGCTGTTGACCGCCCGCGGCGCGCCGGAGGACCGCATCGCCGGCTTCGAGGCCGGCGCCGACGACTATCTCGGCAAGCCATTCGAGCCGCGCGAACTCGTGCTGCGCATCCGCGCCTTGCTGCGCCGCGCGCCGGCGCCGGACGTCGTGACCGGTCCGCTGCAACTCGGCGCGTTGACGTTCGATGGCGAGCGCGGCGAGCTGCGCGGCCCCGACGGCGTCGTGCGCCTGACCGGGGGCGAGGCTGCCCTGCTGGGCGCGCTCGCGCGCAAGCCGAACGAGGTGCTGACGCGCGACGATATCGCCGCCGCCCTCGGCATGGATGAAGCCGGCGAGCGGGCGATCGACGTGCAGGTGACCCGGCTGCGCCGCAAGATCGAGACCGATCCGCGCGAGCCGCGCTTCCTGCACACGGTACGGGGCCGCGGGTACGTACTGAAGCCGGGCGCCTGACATGAAGCGGCCGCTGCCGATCAGCCGTATGATCAAGCGCACATTGCCGAAGTCTCTGCTCGGCCGCAGCCTGCTGATGATCCTGCTGCCGCTGGTGCTGCTGCAGGCCGTCACGCTGCAGATCTTCTACGGCAGCCATCTCGACCTGGTGTCCCGCCGGCTCGGCGGCGCGGTCGCCGCCGACCTGGCCTATACGCTCGAACTGCTGAACCGGTTTCCGCAGGATGAGTCCTGGATCCTGCGCCTGGCGCATGAGCAGTTCGACCTGGTGCTGAAGATGGAGCCAGGCGCCAAGCTGCCATACACCAAGCCGGTGAACATCCTCGGGCCGATGGACGACGATCTCGCGGCGGCGCTGCAGGAGAAGGTACGCCTGCCGTTCACCATGGATTGGACGTCCGATCCCACCTCGGTGCTGATCCGCGCACAGTTGCCCGACGGCGTGCTCAACATCAAGGCGCCGCGCAAGCGGCTGTACGCCACGTCGATCTACCTGTTCGTGCTGTGGGTGGTGGGCACCGCCGGGCTGCTGTTCGCGATTGCCGCGCTGTTCATGCGCAACCAGGTGCGCGCGATCCGCCGCCTCGCCGCGGCGGCCGAAGCGTTCGGCATGGGCCGCGACATCGGGCCGATCAAGCCGGAAGGCGCGACCGAGGTTCGCCAGGCAGCCACGGCGTTCAACCGGATGCAGGAGCGCGTGCGCCGCTTCCTGGTGCAGCGCACCGAGATGCTGGCCGGCGTGTCGCATGACCTGCGCACCCCGCTGACGCGCCTGCGCCTCGCGCTGGCGATGATGCCGCCGCACGACGAGTTGCAACAGGATGTCGCCGAGATGACCGCCGATGTCGAAGAGATGGAGGGAATGATCGGCGGCTACCTGGCGTTCGCACGCGGCGAGGGCTCGGAGCAGGCCGAACCGGTCAACCTGTCCGCCGTGCTGGAGGAGGTCGCGGCGGGTGCGCGCCGGGCCGGTGCCGCGGTGGAGGTAGACGCACCGTCGGCGCTGACGCTGTCCCTGCGCGCCAATGCGGTGCGACGGGCCATCACCAACCTGGTGGACAATGCGCGGCGTCACGCGCACCGCGTCGCGCTGGCGGCGATGCCGCAGGGCCGCATGGTGTTCGTGACGGTGGACGATGACGGCCCCGGCATCCCGCCCGAACGGCGCGAAAGCGTATTCCGGCCGTTCGAAAGTGACTCCGCCGGCGGCACCGGACTGGGGCTGACGATTGCCCGCGACATCGTGCGCGCGCATGGCGGAGAGATCGTGCTGGAGGACAGTCCGCTGGGTGGACTGCGCGCACGCATCAGGTTGCCGGTATGAGTCCTATCGCTGCGGCGGGCGCGGCGTCGCGAACCACGTCGTCAGCCACGCGCATCCCCCGTCACCCGCGCAGAGGCGAGGGTCCAGGAAGCTCGGGCGGCCCACGAATACGGGATGCCGACGAGGGACCTACTTCGCCTTTTCCGCCAACGCCTTCATTTCGTCCATCGCTTCGGCGAATCGCTTGTTCAACAGGCCCAACGCTTCGGCATTGGATTGCTGGATCAGGTCGCTGAGTTCCTTCATGTGGGTAACCGCGCGCTGGTAGGCCTGCTTCAGCAGTTCGGCCTGTCGCGCTGCCTTGGCCTGCGGCGTGTCGGTAGCGGCGAGCGCCTTCATCGCGTCGCTCATTTCCGCCATGCTGCTCTGCACGATCTCCATGTGCCGCCGCGCCACCGCCTGCGCACCTTCCAGCGCGACGCGATTTGCTGCCGACAGCGTCTCGATGTTCTTCCGGCTCGCCGCCACGAACATTTCCATGTCGGGGAGTGCCGGCAGCTTCATATCCGCGAAGAATTTCGAGAAATCCGCGCCGAGTGCGGACGTCGTATCGCCTGACTTGGATTGCGGACCGCTTGCCATGGCCGGCTCCTTTCGTTCGCGTGAATGCGTTCAGCTTACGCCCGGCGCGGGATCGCTGTCCAAGAATGGACGGACCTGTTATCCGAGCCCGGCAAGTTCCCGCCATTCCGCCTCGGTGACGGTACGAACGCCCAGCTCCGTCGCCTTGCGCGCCTTCGAGCCGGCATCCGCTCCGACCACCACGATATCGGTCTTCTTCGAGACGCTGTCTGTCACTTTCGCGCCCAGCGCCTCGGCGCGCGCCTTCGCCTCGGGGCGCGTCATGGTTTCCAGCGTGCCGGTGAACACCACGATCTTGCCGGATATTTCGCTGTTCGCGGTTTCCGCGCGTGCCGCGTCCTCGATCGTCAGTTCCGCCGCGAGGCCATCCACCAGTTCGACGTTGCGGTGTTCGCCGAAGAAATCCGCGAGCTCTTCGGCGATCGCCTTGCCGATGCCGATGATGTTGTCGAGTTCCGCCCTGGCTTCCGCATCCGCATCCGTCGCGGCCAGCATTTCGCTGCGCCAGTTGCCGAAGCTGCCGTAATGGCGCGCCAGCAATCGTGCATTCGATTCGCCGATGCGGCGAATGCCCAGTGCATAGATGAAGCGCGCCAGCGGGATGTGCCGCCGCGCCTCGATGGCGCGCGACAGGTTGCGCGCCGACAGCTTGCCCCAGCCTTCGCGCCCGGCAATCTCCGCCTCGCGTTCCGGCAGCTTGAACAGGTCGGCCGGACTGTGCAGCCAGCCCTCCTCATAAAATTCGCGGATGGTCTTCTCGCCGAGCCCGTCGATGTCGAACGCCGGTCGCGAGACGAAATGGATCAGCCGCTCCACCCGCTGCGCCGCGCAGATCAGGCCGCCGGTGCAGCGCCGCACCGCCTCGCCGGGCGGCCGCACCGCATGGCTGCCGCAGACCGGACAGACCTCGGGATACACGAACGGCTTGGCGCCTTTCGGCCGCCGTTCGGTTACCACTGAAACGATCTGCGGGATCACGTCGCCGGCGCGCTGCAGCACCACCGTGTCGCCGATACGGATGTCCTTGCGGGCGATCTCGTCCTCGTTGTGCAGCGTGGCGTTCTGCACCAGCACGCCGCCGACATTCACCGGCTCGAGCCGCGCCACTGGCGTCAGCGCGCCGGTGCGGCCGACCTGGATATGGATATCCTTCAGCACGGTCATCGCCTGTTCGGCGGGAAACTTCCAGGCGATCGCCCAGCGTGGCGCGCGGCCGACGAAGCCCAGCCGCCGCTGCAATGCCAGGTCGTCGATCTTGTAGACCACGCCATCGATGTCATAGCCGAGGCCGGAGCGCTCGAGGGCGATCCCGGCCTGGAAGGCTGCGGCGTCAGTCTCGGTCTTCAAGTGGCGCGACAGCGGATTCACCTGGAAACCCCAGTCGCGCAGGCGCCGCAGATAGTGCCAGTGGGTATCCGCCACCGGCTCGCTGGATTCGCCTTGCGCGTAGGCGAACAGCGACAGCGGCCGGCCCGCGGTGATGCGCGCATCCATCTGCCGCAGGCTCCCGGCGGCGGCGTTGCGCGGATTGGCGAACACCTTCTGCCCGGCGGCGGCCTGGGCTTCGTTCAGCTTCAGGAAATCCGCCTTGTTCATGAACACTTCGCCGCGGACCTCGATCAGCGCCGGCGCGCTGCCCTTCAGTTTGTCCGGCACCGACTTCATGGTGCGCAGGTTGGCGGTGACGTCCTCGCCCTCGGTGCCGTCGCCGCGCGTCGCGCCGCGGACGAAGCGTCCGTGCTCGTAGGTCAGGTTGATCGACAGCCCGTCGATCTTCGGTTCGGCGACGAACGCTAGCGGCGCCTCCGCACCAAGCCCGACGAAGCGGCGCGCACGTGCACAGAACTCGGCGAATTCCTCGGCGGTCATCGCATTGTCGAGCGACAGCATTGGCACGCGGTGGCGGACCTTGGCGAAGCCGGTTTCCGGTGCGCCGCCGATCCGGTCGGAAGGCGAGTCGGCGCGGATCAGATGCGGGAAGCGCGCCTCGATCCCGGCGTTGCGCCGGCGCAGCGCGTCGTACTCGGCGTCGGTGATCTCCGGCGCGTCCTGCGTATGGTACAGCCGGTCATGGTGGGCGATCTCGCGCGCCAGCGAGGCGAGTTCGGCTGCGGCATCGGCTTCGGCCAGGTCATCGACCACGACCGCCATAGCAGTATCGGCCTTGCGCGGCGCGCGGGTCATTGGGCGTCCGGGCCCCCACCCCAACCCTCCCCCGCTACGCGGGAGAGGGGGCAATGCACCACCTTCCGCTGAAATACCTCACCAAACGTCACGCCGTTGCCCCCAGCAAATCGTCTGCCGCCGCCCGCGCCGCCTCGGTCACCGTTTCGCCGGCCAGCATGCGGGCAATCTCCTCGCGCCGCGCGCCGACATCCAGTTGATCCACCCGCGTGGCGGCACGGCCGCGCGCCGCCAGCTTGGAGACCCGAAGATGCGCCCCACCGCGCGCCGCCACCTGAGGACTGTGTGTCACCACCAGCACCTGCACCCGCTCCGCCACCCGGGTCAGCCGTTCGCCGACCGCCGCCGCCGTTGCGCCGCCGACATCGGCATCGACCTCGTCGAACACCAAGGTCGGCACGGGCGAGCCGGATGACAACACCACCTTCAGCGCGAGCATCAGTCGCGACAATTCGCCGCCCGAGGCGATCCGGCCCAGCGGACCAGGCTCCTGCCCCGGATTGGTGGCGATCAGGAAGCGCACCGCATCCGCGCCGCCCGGTCCCCAATCTGCCTCCTCCAACGCCGCCACCTCGGCATGAAAGCGCGCCTTGTCGAGCCGCAGCGGCGGCAACTCCTTCGCTACCGCACGATCCAGCTTGGTCGCCGCCGCGCGCCGTGCGGCGCCCAGCGCAGTGGCCGCTTCGTGGTACGCCGCGCGCGTGTCGCGCACCGCCTGCTCCAGCGCGACCACCTCCGCCGCGCCGGTTTCCAATGCCGCCAGCCGACCGCACAGCGTATCGAGCAGCGCCGGCAGTTCACCCACCGTCACCGCATGCTTGCGGCCAGTCGCGCGCAGCGCGAACAGCCGCTCCTCAGCCTTCTCCAGCAGGCGCGGATCGGCCTCCGCCTCGCTCGCCAGCCGGGTCAGGAAGGTCTCCGCTTCGGCCAGTGCTTCCTCCGCACGTTCCAGCGCGGCGAGCGCAGGGGTCGCCGGATTGGCCGCTTCGGGCTGCGCCGGCGTGATCAGCCGCTGCAACGCACGCGATGCCGCCCGCAAGGCCGCGGCGGGACCGTGGTTCCGCCGGTCGTGCGGCGTCAGTTCCGACAACGCCGCCGCGATCGCCTCGGCGCGCCGCTCGCCCTGCTGCAGGTGCAGGCGCTCCTGTGCCAGACGGTCTTCCTCGCCCGGCTGCGGTGCCAGGCCGGCGAGTTCCTCGACCGCATGACGCAGCCATTCCTCGTCGCGCTCCGCCGCAGCGATGGCCTCGCGCGCCGCCTCCAGTGCGGCGAGCGCCTCACGCCATTGCCGCCAGGCGGCAGCGGTCCTGTCGCGCAGCGGCCGTGACACCCCGAACGCATCGAGCAGGCCGGCATGGCTGGCCTGATCGGCCAAGCCGATCTGCTCGTGCTGGCCCTGCACTTCGACCAGCAGCGCCCCGGCCCGCCGCAGCAGCGCGACGCCCACCGGCTGGTCGTTGATGAAGGCGCGGGACCGGCCGTCCTTTGTCAGCACCCGGCGCAGCACCACCTCGTCTTCCGCCTCCAGCCCCTGGTCGGTCAGCAAGGCGGCGACCGGATGGCCCGGCGGCGGCGCGAAACAGGCCGTGACGCTGGCCTGCTCCGCGCCGGCCCGCACCAGTCCCGCGTCCGCGCGCGCACCCAGCGCCAGGCCAAGGCTATCCAGCAGGATCGACTTGCCGGCGCCGGTCTCGCCGGTCAGCACGGTGAGGCCGGCGTCGAACGACAGGTCCAGCCGCTCGATCAGCACCACGTCGCGGATGGACAAGGCGCTAAGCATTCGGCTGCGCCCGTCGCCGCATGCGATCAGAAGATCGAGTGCCAGGTGCGGGAGAAGAAGCCACGGTTATCCTGGGGCCGTGGCGGGCCTGGCTGCTGCACCAGCCCGCTGTCGAACAGGTCGTTGTAGCTGTCCTCGTACCATTGGCTGCCGGGATAATTGTAGCCCAGCACCGACGCGGTCTTCCGCGCCTGATCGCGAAGCCCGAGGATGAGGTAGATCTCGGTCAGCCGGTGCAGCGCCTCGGGAACGTGGTTGGTGGTCTGGTAGTCGTCCACCACGCGCTGGAACCGGCCGATCGCCGCCTCGTAGAGGTGCTGGCTTTCGTACCATCGGCCGATCTCCATCTCCTTGCCGGCGAGGTGGTCGCGGCACAGGTCGATCTTCAGCCGCGCGTCGCGGGCGTAGGCGCTGTCAGGGAAACGATTCACCACCTCCTGCAGCGCATTCATCGCCAGGTCGGTGCCGCGCTGGTCGCGCTGGATGTCGGCGATCTGCTCGTAATAGCACAGCGCCCGCAGGTAATACGCATAGGCCACGTCGCGATGCGTCGGATGCAGCTGGATGAAGCGGTCAAGCGTGCCGAGTGCATCGGTGTAGTGGTTCTGCAGGTACTGCGTGTAGCCCTGCATGAGTTGCGCATTCACCGCCCAGGTCGAGTACGGGTAGTTCTGCTCCACCAGGTTGAACTGGTCGGTGGCGGAGGCGAAGCGTCGCGCATTCATCGCGTCAACGCCGTTGTTGTAGAGATCCTCGACCGGCGCAACCGGTGCATTCTGCTTGGCTTCATCGTCCTTCGAACTGCCGCAGCCGGACAGCACCGGCAGGATGACGACAAGACCCAGCGCGAAGCGGCGCAACGCACTGCGGGACAGCGGGTGAATCGGTTCCATCGCGCTGCTTATACCATGCCGCATCGCGGCGCGAAGCGGCCGCCGGAGCGGATCAGGCGGCGGCGACGGCCAGCGGCGCCGCCGACAGTTCGCGCCACGCCGAGGCGTCGGCGAACAGCGTCCGCAGCAGCCGGTTGTTCAGCGCATGGCCCGAGCGATGCGCGACGAACCGGCCTTGCAGGCGGGCGCCGGCCAATGCGAGGTCGCCGACCGCATCGAGCAGCTTATGGCGGGCGAATTCGTCCGGCATGCGCAGTCCAGCTGGATTCAGCACGCGGGCCTGATCGACCACGACGGCATTCTCCAGGCTGCCGCCCTGCGCCAGGCCAGCGGCACGCAGCTGCGTGACTTCCTCGACCAGGGTGAAGGTGCGCGCCCGCGCCAGTTCGCTGCGGAAGCTGTCTGGCGTGAGGGTCAGCGACAGCGCCTGCCGGCCGATGGCCGCGGCGGCGAAATCGATCGACAGCGCCATCTCCAGCCCGCGCTGGCCGGGTGCGCCGGGACGCAGTTCAGCGAACGCGTCGCCCTCGGTGACCCGGATCGGACGGCGGATCTCGATGGTGGCGCGCGACGCCGCCTGTTCGACGACCCCCGCGCAATCCAGCAGGAAGACGAATGGCGCGGCGGACCCGTCCAGCGCCGGCACTTCCGGCCCGTCCAGCTCGATCAGCGCGTTGTCGATCTCCAGCGCCGAGAGCGCCGCCATCAGGTGTTCCACGGTGCCGACACGCGCCGAGGCCCAGCGACGGTCGGCCAGCACGGTGGCGAGATGGGTGTCCACCACCTGGTCGAAGCGGGCGGGAATATCGCGGCCCAGATCCGTGCGGCGAAATACGATGCCATGATCTTCCGCGGCGGGCCGCAGTGTCAGGCTGACCCGGCGACCGGAGTGCAGTCCGACCCCGACGCAGCCGATCGGCGCCTTCAGGGTGCGTTGGCACCATGTGGCCGTTCCGGACACCGAGCTGTGCGACAAACCGTCCATGCGCCTCGTCTCTTTAACCCGATCGTCTCCGAGTGGTGGCAGCCACCGCCGGCGGTAGCAACCTAGGGTCGGGTCGCGAGCCTTGGCCAGTCAATGATTGTTGCTGAATATTTCTGTATAACCAGTTGAATTTGTGGGTTTTAGAAGCAACGAACTGCAACGCTGTGTGAGGCATGATACAATGCCTCGCCGCGGTGCAGCAAATCCGCTCGCCGTCCGCCTTTTGTCATCCCAACACCCCCCGGTCATTCCCACGCAGGCGCGAATCCGGGACCGTCCCGACGGTATTGCGACGCCGTATTGCGACGCCTTGATTAACGCCTGCGCGGGAATGACGATGGGGGGCGGGCCGTCGCGTGCGACCGCCCGGCCCCATCCGCTACGACGACTGGCGGCGCAGGAACGCCGGGATATCCAGCCCCGCCACTTCATCCCCGGCGGTCTGCCGCACCGAGGCGCGTGGCTGCTGCTCGGTGCGCGCCTCGGGCAGCGTCGGTTCGGCGCGAACCGGCGCTCCCGGCTCGGACGTCGCCGCCGGCCCAGGCTGACGCCGGCGGAACGCACCCGTCACGGTGCTGAACAGGCTGAGCCGCGGCGCTTCGGCCGCCGGTTGCGCCGGCGCCGCCGCGACCGGCCGCGGCGCTTCGGCAAACAGTCCGCCACGCCCCGGCGCCTGGCGCTGCGGTGCGGCCTGCGGCGCGGCGCCGATGGGCTGCACGCTGGCGGTCATGCTGTGCACCGGCGAAACCGCCGCCGTGATCGGCATCGGCGCCGGCGCCGTCATTGCCTCCATCATCGGCGCAGTTTCCGGCATCGCATCCGCCCCGACCGCCATCGGCGGCGCCGGCTGGCGCAGCGGATGGGCGCTCAGGACCGGCGCCGGCGCTGCACCGGCCGGCATCGCCACCGCCAGCGAACCGGCCATCGACTGCATCGGCAGCGGAATCGGGGAGGGTGGCGGCATGCCGCCGCCGACCGCGACCAACCGCGGACGCTCGCGCTCGCTCTGCGCCGGCGAATCGATGCCGGTGGCGACAACGGAGACTCGGATGCGACCCTGCAGGTCGGGATCGATCGCCGAACCAAAGATGATGTTGGCCTCTTCGTCCACTTCCTCGCGGATGCGGTTTGCCGCCTGGTCGACCTCGAACAAGGTCAGGTCGTCGCCGCCGGTGATGTTGATCAGCAGGCCGCGCGCGCCGTTCATCGAGGTGTCTTCCAACAGCGGGTTGCTGATCGCCGCTTCGGCGGCACGGATCGCGCGGTTGTCGCCTTCCGCCTCGCCGGTGCCCATCATCGCTTTGCCCATCTCCGCCATCACCGTGCGGATATCGGCGAAGTCGAGGTTCACCAGGCCGGGCGCCATCATCAGGTCGGTGACGCCGCGCACGCCCATGTACAGGACCTGGTCGGCCATCTTGAACGCGTCCCTCCACGTCGTGCGTTCATTGGCCATGCGGAAGAGATTCTGGTTGGGGATCACGATCAGCGTGTCGACGAACTGCTGCAGTTCATCGATGCCCTGATCGGCGCAGCGCGCACGCCGCACACCCTCGAAGCCGAACGGCTTGGTCACCACGCCGACCGTCAGGATGTTGCGCTCGCGTGCCATGCGCGCGATCACCGGTGCGGCACCGGTACCGGTGCCGCCGCCCATGCCCGCGGTGATGAACACCATGTGCGCGCCGTCGAGATGGCGATACAGCTCATCGGCGGCTTCTTCCGCCGCGGCCTTGCCGATCTCCGGCTTGGCGCCAGCGCCAAGGCCCTGGGTGATGTGCGGCCCAAGCTGGATGCGCCGATCGGCGCGACTATGCATGAGCTGCTGCGCATCGGTGTTGGCGACAACGAACTCCACGCCCTGGAGGTTCGCCGCGATCATATTGTCGACCGCGTTGGTGCCGCCGCCACCGACACCGATGACGGTGATGCGTGGGCTGAAGTCGGTGGTCGGGGTCGGCGGTATGGTCAGGTTCAGGGTCATTGCGACTTCTCCCCCAGTCGAGCAGACTCATTGCAAGTGTAGTTACGGCACATGCATCGATTCGCGCCCAGCATTCAGACGCGTTCCTTCAAAAAATTGACGATGCGGCGGATGAATCCCGATGGACGCTCGACCTCGAGATCGACGTCCTGCATCGTGCGGCCTTCGCCCGATGCCCATGCGAGCAATCCGGCCGCCGTTGCGAATGCCGGACCGGATGCTGAATCGGGCAATCCGCGCAATGCGATCGGACGACCGAGACGTACCTGCTTGTTCAATATGCGCCCGGCGGTTTCGCGCACGCCGGCTAGCTGGCAGGCGCCGCCGGTCAGCACCACGCGGGTTCCTGCCGCGCGCGTCAGGCCGGAACTGTCCAGGCGTTCCTTCACCAGCTCGAAGGTTTCCTCGATGCGCGGGCGGATGATGTTCACCACCATGCTGCGCGGGACCTTGGCGATCTGATGCTCTTCCTCGCCGACCAGCGGCACCGGCAGCATCTCGCGCTCATCGTCCGGGCAGTTCTGCACGTTGCCGTACAGTGTCTTCAGCCGTTCGGCGTGCGCCACCGGCGTGGACAGCAGACGCGCCAGGTCATTGGTCACATGCACGCCGCCGATGGGAAGCTGCGCCGTGTGCAGCAACTGGCCCTCGGCGAATACCGCCATGCCCGTCGTGCCGCCGCCCATGTCGATGATGGTCGCGCCAAGCTCCCGCTCATCGGTCACCAGCGTGGAAAGGCCGGCGGCCATCGGCGCCGACACCAGTTCGCCGATGTCGAGGTCGCAGCGCGCGATGCAGGCGGCAAGAGAGCGCAGCGCGGTGGAAGCCGCATCGATGATGTGCAGCCGCGCGGTGAGTTCCTCGCAGAACAGGCCGCGCGGATCGGCGACACGGTCGGTTTCGTCCACCGCGAACGTCAGCGGCAGCGCATGGATCGGTTCGCGGCCTTCGGCGGCCGCACGCGAGCGGCCTTCGTTCACCACGCGGCGGATGTCGTGCTCTTCCACCGCGCGTCCGCCGACCGGCCACTGCACGTTGAACAGCCGCGACTCCGGCTGGCCGCAGGTGAGGTTCACCGTGACCGAGCGCAGCCGCGTATCGGCCATGTCCTCCGCCTGCCCGACGCAGGAGCGGATCGCCTTTTCCGCCTCGTCCAGGTCGACGATGCTGCCGCCGCGCACGCCGCGTCCCTTCTGCCAGCCAAAGCCCAGCACGCGCAAAGTGCCATCGCTTTCGGTGCGGCCGATCAGGCAGGCGATCTTGGTGGTGCCGATGTCGAGCGCGCCGAACGAGCCGGTGCGTCCCGACCGTGGACGCGTCGGTTCCTCGGGCCCGGTCGCCGGCGGCGGCAGCACGCGACGCGACATGTCATTCAAGACACGCTCCGCTCCGGTCGTTCATCGTGTTGCTCCAATCATGTTGGCTTCTTTGGCGGCGGTGGTGACGCCGCGGCATCGGCATCGACGCGCGGACGCAGCACAAGGCGATCGCCCAGGCGCAGGTCGATCGCGGCGAGTGGACGATCGAGGAGCGCGTGCTGCTGCTGCAACTGCATCAGCCGATCGAGCGCGGGAATCTCGTGGCCTTCCGGCAGCAGCACGTCGGCGCCGTTGTTGAGCCGCAGGTTCCACCGCCGTTCGCCGACGCGCACCGCGGCGATGACGCGCTTCTGCAATTCCGGCCGGTCGGTCAGCGCATCGATCATCACGGCGGCACCCGCCGGTGCACCAGGACCGACCACCAGCGGCAGCGTGCGGAATTCCGCGACGTTCTGGTTGGCGACGAGTTGACCGGCGCGGTCGATCAGCACGAATTTTCCCTGGTTCTGCCAGATGGCGAACGGCCGCCGTTCCTGCAGGAACACCACGACAGTGCCGGGCAGGCGGCGCTCGACCGTGGCGTGTTCGACCCACGACAGGGATTCGACGCGCTGTCGTGTCTGTTCGAGCGAGAAGCCGAGGATCGGGTCGCCCTTGTTGACGCCCAGCGCGGCGCGCAGCAACGGCTCCGGCGTATTGGCGCGGCCTTCGACCACCACGTCGGTGACGCGCATGCCGGCAATGGCGGTGACGCCGCCGAGCCGTTCGCGCAGCGTGGCGAGGGTGCCGCCTGGCGCAGCGGAATGCACCGCGATCACGCCGATCAGGATCACCACCCCACCGAAAGCAACCCAGCCGGCCGGGCGCAGCAGGTGGCGCTGCCGCCGCAGCAGCAGCTTCAACCGGCCAGGCCGGTCCTTGATCGAGTTGCGCGGCGTGCGGGCTACGCGCGGCATGTCGCGTTCTCCACCATCCAGGCGCAGAGCTGCGGGAAGCTCATGCCGCGATGCGCCGCCTGTTCCGGCAGCAGCGAGGTCGGCGTCAGGCCGGGCTGCGTGTTGATCTCCAGCAGCACCAGGCGGCCAGGCTCGCCCGAGGTATCGTCGTAGCGGAAGTCCGCGCGTGTCGCGCCGCGGCACCCGAGCGCACGGTGTGCGGCGAGTGCGACATCGAGCGCGCGATCGTACATGTCGGGATGCACGCGGGCGGGGATGATGTGGCGCGAGCCGCCATCGGCATATTTCGAATCGTAGTCGTAGAACACGCCGGCTTCGGCGATGATCTCGGTCACCGCGAGAGCGCGATCGCCCATGATGCCGACGGTGAGTTCGCGACCCGGGATGTATTCCTCGACCAGCGCGGCGTTGCCGAAACGCCAGGCGCGCGCGACCTCGGCGCGACGGTTGTCGCCGGTGCGGATGATCTCGACGCCGACCGATGAGCCTTCGTTCATCGGCTTCACCACATAGGGCAGCGGCAGCGGATCGGCAGCTTCCAGTTCGTCGGTCGGTACCACGCGGCCGCGCGCGATCGGCAGACCGGCGGCTGCGAAGATGGCTTTTGCCGCGACCTTGTCCATGGCGAGCGCCGACGCACGGACACCGGAATGGGTGTAGGGAATCGCCAGCCAGTCGAGCACGCCCTGGATCGCGCCGTCCTCGCCGAAGCGGCCGTGCAGCGCGTTGAACACTGCGTCAGGGCGCGGCGAGAGCGCGTCGATGACTGCTGCAAGGTCTTCGCCGACGTCGATCGCGGTGATGTCGAAGCCGGCTTCGCGCAGCGCGAGAATGACCTGCGTGCCGGTGGACAGGCTGACCTCGCGTTCGGCGGAAATACCGCCGTAGAGCACTGCGACATGGGTCATGGGCGGAACACTTGCCTGTCACGGCCGGCCCTGTCCCGGCCACGACGATCAGACACCAGGCCTTCGCTCGGCATGACGCGGGAAAATGTCATCCCACCACCTCCGGTCCACGCGCGGGAACACCGATGCGGTGGATTTCCCATTCCAGCGTCACGCCGGTCGCGGCGTGCACGCGGCGACGTACTTCCTCGCCCAGGCCTTCCAGATCGGCGGCCGTGGCGCGTCCGGTGTTGATCAGGAAATTGCAGTGCTTCTCGGAAACCTGCGCGCCGCCGCGTGACAGGCCACGGCAGCCGGCGCCGTCGATCAGCTCCCACGCCTTCATGTCGGGCGGATTGCGAAATGTCGAACCGCCCGTGCGCGCGCGCACCGGTTGCGACGCCTCGCGCATCATGCGGATTTCCGCCATGCGCGCGGCGATCGCGGCCGGCTCGCCCTGCCGTGCCCGCAACCTGGCGCGCACCACCACCGCGCCATGCGGTAAACGCGAATGCCGGTAGGCGAATGCCAGATCGGCGGCGGAAAGGCGAAGCTGCTCGCCGCCGCGCGTGACGACATCGGCCCAATCCAGGCACGCGGCGATTTCGCCGCCATAGGCGCCACCATTCATCACCACGGCGCCGCCGATGCTGCCCGGGATGCCGGAGAGGAATTCCAGGCCGGTCAGCCCGCCAGCGGCGGCATGTTCCGCCACCGTGACGTCGAGCGCGGCGGCCCCCGCGATGACACCATCGGCTTCGACCGCGATCGTACCGAAGCCGCGCGCCAGGCGAATCACCACGCCGGGCAGTCCGCCGTCGCGGATGATCAGATTGGAACAGGCGCCGATCACGTGCACCGGGATTTCCAGCGGCAGCGCGCGGAGAAATTGCGCGAGGTCCGCTGCATCCATCGGCCGCAGCAGGATTTCGGCGGGGCCGCCGACCCGGAACCAGGTGAATGGCGCCAGCGGCGCATTCGCCTGCACGCGTCCGCGCACCGGCGGCAGCGTATCGACGAACGTAGGGGCATAGGGCGCAGCCATCATGGCAACGCCCCCTCCCCGGCCCTCTCCCGGTGCGCGGGAAACGGGGCGGTGCACCAGGTTCCGGGCTCCTTCTCCCGCGACGCGAAGCCGGGTTGGGGTGGGGGCCGACACACCATCATGCCGCGCTCCCGGCGACACGGCGCTGCTGCAACTCGGCCAGTTCGGCCGGCAGCGCCACCGCCCACTGGGTGATGTTCCCCGCCCCCAGGCACACCACGAAATCGCCCGACTTGGCGATCGCATTCACCATCTCGCCCAGGCGTGCCGGCGACGGCAGCGGCACCACGCTGCGATGGCCGCGCGCACGCAGGCCATCCACCAGCGCATCCCGCGTCACGCCGGGGATCGGCGGTTCGCCCGCGGGGTAGACATCGGCCACGATCACGGTGCCCGCATCGTTCATGCAGGTGCAGAACTCGTTGAACAGTGCCTGCAGACGCGAATAGCGATGCGGCTGCACCACCGCGATCACATCGCGCGCGCCGGCCTGCCGCGCGGCCTTCAGCACCGCGGCGATCTCCACCGGATGATGGCCGTAATCGTCGATGACGGTGATGCCGCCGGTTTCGCCGGTCTTGGTGAACCGCCGCTTCACGCCGCGGAAGCCGGCGAATGCGCCGCGCAGCGTGTCGTCGTCGATCTCCATCTCGACGCCAACCGCCACCGCCGCCAACGCATTCTGCACGTTGTGGCTGCCCAGCATCGGCAGCCGGTAAGGCCCCATCTTGCGCGCCCGGTTGCGCGCGCGATCGGTCACCGTGACATCGAAGGTGGAACCGAGCTTGTCCGGCACCACGCGATCGGCGCGCACATCGGCCTGCGGCGAAAATCCGTAGGTGATGATGCGCCGATCGGACAGGCGCGGGATCATCTGCTGCACCGCGGGGTGATCGATGCACAGCACGGCGAACCCGTAGAACGGCACGTTGCCGACGAACTGGTCGTAGCCCGCCACCATCGCATCCGGCGTACCCCAATGATCGAGATGCTCGGGGTCCATGTTGGTGACCACGGCGATGACCGCGGGCAGACGCAGGAAGCTGCCGTCGCTTTCGTCAGCCTCGACGACCATCCAATCGCCGGCACCGAGCCGCGTGTTGGTGTTGTAGGCATTGACGATGCCGCCGTTGATCACCGTGGGATCGAGATGCCCGGCTTCCAGCACAGCGGCGATCATGCTGGTGACCGTGGTCTTGCCGTGCGTGCCGCCGATCGCGATCGACCATTTCAGACGCATCAGTTCGGCGAGCATTTCGGCACGCCGTACCACCGGGATCAGTCTTGCGCGTGCGGTGGCGACCTCGGGGTTGTCGGGCTTCACGGCGGAGGACACCACCACGACCTGGGCGCCGCCGAGATTGACTGCGTCATGGCCGATGGCGACCGGGATGCCGGCCTCGCGCAGGCGGCGGACGTTCGCCGAGTCGGCGATGTCGCTGCCCTGCACGATGTAGCCGAGATTGTGCAGCACTTCGGCGATGCCCGACATGCCGATGCCGCCGATGCCGACGAAGTGGAGGGGACCGATATCGAGTGGCAGCGCCCTCATGCGGCAACTCCTGCAGGAACGGGAACGAAGCCGGTCAGCTCGCCGACGACATCGGCCAGGCGCGCCGCGGCATCGGGGCGGCCACCCGCATGCGCCGCCGCCGCCATATCGGCGAGCCGCCGCGGCGTCGCCAGCAGTTCGCCGAGCTGGTTGGCCAGCGCCGTCGCGCTGAACGAGGCGTGTGGCATGACGATACAAGCGCCGGTCGCGGCGAAGGCGAGGGCATTGGCGGTCTGATG
>DATAPW010000077.1:0-49513 GCA_036265005.1 Acetobacteraceae bacterium
TCGCATTACAGGCTGCGTCTCTATGTCAGTGGCGCTACACCGCGCTCGAAACGAGCGATCGAGAACATCACGGCGATCGGCGAGAAACATCTCCGTGGCAACTACGAGTTGGAGATCATCGACGCCTATCAGCAGGAGGAATTGCTGCGTGACCAGCAGATCATCGTGCTGCCCACCTTGATCAAGTCGTTGCCGGGTCCGCTGCGACGCCTGGTGGGCGATCTGTCGGACGAAGACAAGGTAATGCTCGGTCTTGGACTTGTACCGGAGGATGATTCCGATGATCCAGCCTGAGACACAGGATCAGCTCGCCGAATTGAAAATTCGGTTGGCAGAAGCCGAAGGCACGTTGCATGCCATCCGCAACGCTGAGGTGGACGCGATCACGGTGCTTACGCCAGCCGGTGAGCGGGTTTACTCGCTGTCAGGTGCCGAGCAGCCTTATCGTGAAATGGTCGAGACGATGGGCGAAGGTGCGGTCAACGCCTCGTCCGCCGGTATGGTATTGTACTGCAATCAGCGTTTTGCCGATATGGTCAGGAGCGATCTGAACAGGATCATTGGTGCCAATCTGTTGGCATACTTCTCCGAGCTGGACTTACTCCGCACGAATTCGGACGGAATCAAGCGAGCGACATTGCTGGCGACTGATGCGCAGATTCCGGTCAATGTTGCCACGCATGTCCTTCCGGACGGAGGCTTCATCATTATAGTCAGTGATCTGACTGAGATCATGGCTATCCAGGATACAATCATCAACACCAATCAAAGGTTGGAACAGGCCAACCGCATGATGGAACAGCGGCTGTCAGAAAATGCGAAGTTGCGCAAACAACTGGAGACCAAGATCGCAGAGTTGCAGGACCTGGTTGATGTGGCCTTGTTGAAGAATGTCGCGCCGGTATTGCCCGTGCTGAAGGAGTATCAAAAGATCGAAGCACGGGTCGAGGCTTTGGAAGCAGCCGCGCGGAAACCGACCGCGCCTTGAATGCAAACCGGGGGCTGGCGAACCGGGTTCGCGCCTGTCGCATGGCCGAGGCTCAGGGAATGCCCTTGGTCGTCGAATACTCGAAGTGCAGCGCCTCGCCCGGATGCACGACGCCGAAGATCGCCTGCGCTGCCACCGCGGCTTCGCTGAAGCCCTGCAGGATCAGCTTCAGCTTGCCCGGGTAGGTCACCACGTCGCCGATCGCGAACACGCCGGGCAGCGAGGTCTGGCAGGTCGCCGGATCGATCTTCACGTGGTGCAGGTCGCTCTCCAGACCCCAGGCAGCGATCGGCCCCAGGTCCATCGACAGGCCGAAGAACGGCAGCAGCACATCGGCCGGCAGGCATCGGGTCTCGCCCTGCAGCGTCGCCACCTCAACCTCGGCCAGCGTGCCGCCGGCGCCGTGCAGCGCATGCAATTGGTACGGGATGACCATCTCGATCTCGCCCTTCTGCGCCGCGGCCTCGAGTTGCGCCGCACTCTCCGGCGCGGCGCGGAACTTCGGCCGCCGGTGCACCACCGCAACCCGGGCGATGTCCTTCAGCGCCAGCGCCCAATCCACCGCCGAGTCGCCGCCGCCGGCGATCACCACCCGCTTGCCGCGCAGGTCCTCGCGCCGGCGGACATAGTACCGCACGGCGCCGGACGCCTCGTATGCCGGCAATCCGTCCAGCGGCGGACGGTTGGGGCCGAACGCGCCGGCGCCGGCCGCGACCACCACCGACTTGGCGCGCACCGTGTCGTCCTGGTCGGTGGTCAGGGTGAACGCGCCGGGTCCGCCGGTCAGCCCCACCACCCGCCTTCCCAGCAGGCGCGGTGCATGGAACGGCGCGATCTGCCGTTCGAGCTGCGTCACGAGGCCGCCCGCGTCGATCGCCGGATGCGCGGGGATGTCGTAGATCGGCTTCTCCGGATACAGCGCGGCGCACTGGCCGCCGACCTCCGCCAGGGCGTCTATCAGCACGCTGGACAGCTTCAGCATGCCCAGCTCGAACACCGCGAACAGGCCAACCGGGCCGGCTCCGATGATCGCCACGTCGGTCTCGATGTCGCTCGCCATGGGCCGCGTATTAACCGAGTGCGGAGTTGTCCGCGACTCCGGCCCTGCGGCAGATTGGCGCCATGTCCGCTGCCGCCGCCACACGCATGATCGAGCTGCCAGGCCTCGCCGCCACCGAACGGATGGCCGCCGCGGTCGCCGGCCTGGCGCGGGCCGGCGATGCGATCCTGCTGGAGGGCGAGCTGGGCGCCGGCAAGTCCGCGTTCGCCCGAGCCTTCCTGCGCGCCGCGACGGGCAATCCCGCGCTGGAGGTGCCCAGCCCGACCTTCACCCTGGTGCAGGGCTACGACACGCCGATCGGCGTGGTGCAGCATTTCGACCTGTGGCGGCTGGCGGGACCGGACGGACTGGCCGAACTCGGCTGGGATGATGCTCGCGATGGCATCGTGCTGGTCGAGTGGCCGGACCGGCTGGGCTCGCTGCGGCCGGCCGACGCACTGACCGTGGCACTGCACGCCACGGGTGAGGACAGCCGGCGCGCCGTGCTGTCTGGTTGGCCGGACCGGCTCGGCCGCATCGGATGACCCGGGACGGGCTGATCGCTGAATTCCTGGCCAGCCATGGCTACGGCTCCGCGCGCGCCGAGCCGCTGGCGCAGGACGCCAGCTTTCGGCGCTACCTCCGGCTGACCGCCGGCCCGCGTCCTGCTGTGCTGATGGACGCGCCGCCGCCCGAGGATGTCCGGCCGTTCCTGCGGATCGCGGAGCATCTGGCCGGCCTCGGCGTATCGGTGCCGAGGATCATCGCGGCGGACGAGGTTGCGGGACTGCTGCTGGAGGAGGATCTCGGGGACGAATTGTTCCCGACGCTGCTGGAACCCCCTCCCCAGCCCTCTCCCGCGCAGCGGGGCAGGGCTGAGGAGGGGGCCGCCACCTTGTTCGCCGCCGCCGCGGACACGCTGGCGGCGATCCACCGCGCGCCGCCGCCGGAACTCCCGCCCTGGGACGCCGCCGCCATGGCCGATACGGCGCTGGCGACACTGTTCGACTGGTGGTGGCCGGCGATGTTCGGCGCCGCCGCGCCCGACGCTGCCCGGCAGGAGTTTGCCGCCGCCCTCGAGGCCATGCTGGCACCGGTCGCCGCCGGACCGACCGGCTTCGTGCATCGGGACTTCTTTGCCGGCAACCTGATCTGGCTGCCCGATCGCGCAGGCATCGGCCGGGTCGGCGTGCTGGACTTCCAGGGAGCCGCGATCGGCCATCCCGCCTACGACCTCGCCTCCTTGCTGCAGGATGCCCGCCGCGATATCCCGCGCGGCATCGCCGAACGCACCGTCGCTCACTACCTGGCCGCGCGGCCCGAACTGGACCCGGCGCAGTTTCGCATCGCCTATGCGGCCTGCGCCGCCCAACGCCACTTGCGCGTCGCCTGCCAGTGGGTCCGCCTTGCCCGGCGCGATAACCGACCGGCCTATCTGGTCCATGGCCCGCGCACCTGGCGACTGCTGGAGCAGGCGGTGCGCGAACCCGCCGCCGCTCCCCTCGCTGCCGCGCTGGATCGCTGGATCCCACCGGAGCGCCGCGGCAACCCGCCGGACATGGCTGCGTGACCATTCATCCCACCACCGCAATGCTGCTGGCGGCAGGCTTTGGCACCCGCATGCGGCCGCTCACCGACCGCACCGCGAAACCGCTGCTGCCACTCGGCGGCAGGCCGCTGATCGATCACGCACTTAACCGGTTGGCAGCATCCGGGGCGCACACTGTCGTGGTGAACGCCCATTGGCACGCCGACCGCGTGGCGGCGCACCTGGAGTCCCGGCGCGACCAGCCGCCGCGCACCATCCTGCGGCGCGAGACCGCCCTGCTGGAGACCGGCGGGGGCGTCAAGGCGGCGCTCGACCAACTGGGTCCCGCGCCGTTCTTCGTGGTCAATGGCGATGCGTTCTGGGTGGATGGACCGATCCCGGCACTCGACCGGTTGGCCGCCGCGTTCGACCCCAATGCGGTCGATGGGGTCCTGCTGGTGCACCGCACCTTCCAGGTGCAGGCCGAGGTCGGCATGGGGGATTTTGCCGTGGATGCGTGGGGCGCCCTGCGCCGACGGCGCGAGCGCGAGGTGGTCCCCTACATCTACGCCGGCCTGCAGTTGATCTCGCCGGTGTTGCTCGCCGGCACGCCGGACGGCGCGTTCAGCATGAACCGGGCGTGGGATACCGCGATGGCGTCCGGCCGGCTGCGCGCCGTGGTGCATGACGGGCTGTGGTTCCACCTCTCGACGCCGGCGGACCTTGCCGAGGCGGAAAGCCTCCTGCAGGCGCAGGCGACGGGGGCCACACGCTGAACCTGTTCACCATCCCGTCCGGCGTTGGGTTCCTGGATGCGCTGGCAACAGCGTGGCTGGCCAGCGCAAGCGACCCGCTGCACGCCGCGCGGGGCGTGATCCTGCTGCCGACACGCCGCGCGGCCCGCTCGCTGTCCGAGGCATTCCTGCGCGCGTCGGGCGGTCGGCCACTGCTGCTGCCGCGGATCACCGCGCTGGGTGCGCTGGACGAGGCGCCGCTGGCGCTGGCCGGCGCGCTGGACCTGCCGCCGGCGGTGGAGCCGGCGCAGCGGCTGGCGGCGCTCACCAGGCTGATCCTGGCCATGGGCCGCCGGGTGCCGGGCGTGCCGCGCACCGCGGATCGCGCCTGGGCGCTCGCCGCCGAACTGGCCGTGCTGATGGACGAGGCGGAACGGGCCGAGATCGAACTGGCCGACCGGCTGCCGGAAGCCGCCGATCCAGCCTATGCGGCGCACTGGGAACAGACGCTGGAATTCCTCCACATCGTCACCCGCAACTGGCCGGACTGGTTGGCCGAGCAGGGGATGATGAACCCGGCCGCGCGGCAGGTGGCGCTGTTGAACGCGCAGGCCGCCGCCTGGCGGCAGGACCCGCCGACGGACCGTGTGCTGGTGGCCGGCACCACTGGCGGCATCCCGGCCGTGGCGCGCCTGCTGCGGGTGGTTGCCGACCTGCCGACCGGTGTGGTGGTGCTGCCCGGCTTGGACACCGCCATGGCGGACCCAGCCTGGAACGAACTGAACGACGCGCATCCGCAGGCCGGGCTGGCCAGATTGCTGTACCTGCTCGGCGCAACGCGCGGCGACGTTCGACCATGGCCGGGAGTGACGCCGGACGGTATGCAGGGACGCGCCGCGACGCTGGCGCGTGCCCTGTTGCCGGCGGGTGCACTGGTCGAATGGCGCGATCCGGCACCTGCGACAACTGCGGGACTGTCGTTGCTGTCCACCACCGACCAGCAGGAGGAAGCCGCCGCGATCGCCATGGTGCTGCGCGACGCGCTGGAAACGCCGGAAGCGCGGGCGGCCCTGGTAACGCCGGACCGCGACCTCGCCGGACGGGTGGCGACCGAGTTGCTGCGCTACGGCGTGGTGGCCGATGACAGTGCCGGGGAGAAGCTCTCCGATACCCCGCCGGCCGTGTTCCTGCGCCTGCTGGCCCAGGCGATTGCGGAGGAGCTGGCGCCGGTTGCCCTGCTGGCGCTGCTGAAGCACCCGCTCGCGGCTGCCGGGCTGCCGCCCGCCGCCTGCCGTGCTGCTGCACGCGCACTGGAAGTAGCTTGCCTGCGCGGTCCGCGGCCGAACCCGGGGATCAGCGGGCTGCGGCGAGCGCTGGCCCGACGCCGCACCGATCCGGACGCGGTCACCATGCTGGAGCGCCTGGAGATCTGCCTGGAACCGGCGCTGCGGATTGCCGCCTCGGTGGAGGCCGCGCCGGCAGAGGCCATGGCCGCTCTGGTCGAGGCGGCCGAACGCCTGGCGGCCACCGACGAGTTGCCGGGTCCGTCCCGGCTGTGGGCCGGCGAGGAAGGCGAAGGCCTGGCGACCCGGCTCGCTGAAATCCAGGCGGCGTTGCCGGAATTGCCGGACCAGCCGCGCGCCGTGCTGCCCGGGCTGCTGGACGCCGTCCTCGAAGGCGCCGTGGTGCGCAGCCGCCGCGCACTGCGAGGGCGGGACGGCGCGGAACATCCACGTGTCTTCATCTGGGGGCTGCTCGAGGCACGCCTGCAGACCGCTGACGTCATGGTGCTGGGCGGCCTGGCGGAAGGCGTCTGGCCGCCGGCCAGCGATCCGGGACCATGGCTGTCGCGTCCGATGCGCGAAGCGGTCGGGCTGCCCTCGCCGGAGGAAATCGTCGGCCAGGCAGCGCACGATTTTGTCGCCTGCGCCTGCGCTGCGCCGACCGTCGTGCTGTCCTGTCCGCGCCGGCTGGATGGCGCGCCTGTCGTTCCGGCACGCTGGCTGACCCGGCTGGAGACCTTGCTCGCCGGCCAGGGCGCGGCGTTGCCGCTGCACCCGGCCGCGTCCTGGGTTCGCGCGCTGGACCAGCCGGCCGGAGGCCCTCGGCCGGTCCGGCCACCCCGCCCCTGCCCGCCGGTCGTGCTGCGGCCACGCTCGCTGTCGGTCACCGCCATCGAGACCTGGCTGCGCGATCCTTATGCGATCCATGCCCGGTATGTGCTGGGGCTGACCGCACTCAGGCCGCTGGACGAGGCGACCGATGCGGCGGACTACGGCAGCCTGGTGCACGCCGGCCTGCACCACTTCCTCGAGCAGTTCGGCGTCCGGTGGCCGGCCAATGCCGTGGAGCAGTTGCGCCGCACGATGATGAGGGCGCTCCAGGAAGCCGAACTGCGCGAGGCCCTCGCCCGATGGTGGGAGCCGCGCCTGCTGCGCATCGCCGACTGGGTGGCAACCGCCGAGACCGAGCGGCGCGGCCAGCACGCCCCGGTCGCGCTGTCGCCTGAAGTGTCCGGCCGCTACGAGCTCGACCGGCCGGGCGGGCTGTTTCGGCTGACCGGCCGGGCCGATCGCATCGAGCGGCGGCGCGAGGGCGAACTGGCGATCCTGGACTACAAGACCGGCACGCCACCCAGCCAGAAAGACGTGGACGCCGGCCTGGCGCCGCAACTGCTGCTGGAGGCAGCGATGGCGGAAGGCGGTGGGTTCGGCGACGGGCTGACCGGCAAGGCGGCCGAGCTGACCTACTGGCACCTGACCGGCGGCTACCACGCCGGCGAGTTGCGCACCCTGTTCAAGGGCGACCCGCAGGCGATTGCCACTGCCGTCGCGGAGGCGCGCGAGGCGCTGTGCCGGCTGATCGACGCCTACGACGCGCCCGAGCGCTGCTACCTGTCGCAGCCGCAGCCCGGCTCCGCACCGCGGTTCTCTGACTACACCCAGCTCGCCCGGGTGGCGGAGTGGGCCGCGGCTGGGGATGCGACATGAGCGGCGATCGCGGAACCCGCTCCCCGGCCCTCCCGCACTCCACGGGAGAGGGAGCCGGTGGGGGCGCTCGCGACCGTGCCAATGCGGAGCAGCTTGCCGCTTCGGACCCGGCGGTGTCCGCCTTCGTCGGCGCTTCGGCAGGCTCCGGCAAGACCAAGCTGCTGACCGACCGGCTGCTGCGCCTGATGCTGGCCGGCGCCAAACCCGAGCGCATCCAGTGCCTCACATTCACCAAGGCCGCCGCCGCCGAAATGGCGGTGCGGCTGCAAAGGACCCTCGGCCGCTGGGTCACCCTGGGCGACGATGCACTGGCCGGCGAACTGCGCGCGCTCGACGTGGACCCGACTGAACCCACGCTGGCCAACGCACGGGCGCTGTTCGCCAAGGTGCTCGACCTGCCGGGCGGCATGCGCATCGGCACCATCCATGCATTCTGCCAGTCGCTGCTGCGCCGCTTCCCGCTGGAGGCAGCGCTGTCGCCGCATTTCCGCCTGGTGGACGACCGCGACGCCGAGGACGCGCTGACCGACGCGCGCGAGAACATGCTGGCGCATGCCAGTGCGCCACGTCTGCGTGCTGCGCTGGAGACGCTGGCCGGCCTGGCTTCGGCCGAACAGTTCGGCCTCCACGTCGCGACGTTGCAGCGGCAACTGCCGCGGCTCCAGGGTGCGCTGGCGTTGGGCGATCAACTCGAGGACGCGCAACGTCGCGCTCTCGGCGTCATTGCCACCAGTGAAGCCGAGATCATCGCCGGCGGGATCAACTGGCAGTCGGAGCGTGACCTGCGCGCGGCAGCAGTCATCGTGCAGCGCCTGGGCGCCGCAAAATGCTCAGCACGAGCCACCCGGATCCTCGACTGGCTCGGCCTCGAGGCGGCGGATCGCGGCGAATACTGGCCGCACTGGTGCGACGAATTCCTGACCAAGGAAGGCAAGCCGCGTGCACCGAGCGGGTTCGTCAGCAAGGCGGTGACCGACGCGCATCCCGATCTGGCCGATTTCTTCCTGGCCGAATGCGACCGCATCCTTGATGTCATCGATGCCTGCCTGGCGCTTCGCGTGGCGGCGGTGTCCGCCGCATTGCTGACGCTCGCCACGCCGGTGTTGTCGGCTTACGCGGCGCACAAGGACACCTCAGGCCTGCTCGACTACGACGACCTGATCGGCCGGACGTCGAACCTGCTGGTCGATCCCGGCGCCGCCTGGGTGCTGTACAAGCTGGACGGCGGGCTGGACCACCTGTTGTTGGACGAGGTGCAGGACACCGCACCGGCGCAGTGGGCGATTGCACATGCGCTGACCGCCGAGTTCTTCGCCGGCGAAGCGGCGCGCGACGCCGATCGGACGGTGTTCGCGGTCGGCGATCGCAAGCAGTCGATCTACTCGTTCCAGGGCGCCGACACCGAGGAATTCGACAACTCGCACAAGCGGTTGGCCGCGCGGGTGCGGGCGGCCGGCAAGCCGTGGCGCGAGGCGAAGCTGGACGTGTCGTTCCGCTCGACGCGGCCGGTGCTGGAGCTGGTCGATCGGGTGTTTGCCAATCCGACCGCGGCCGCCGGCGTGGTCGAGGCGAGCCAGACGCTGACCCACTACGCGGACCGGGCGGAACATGCCGGCGCGGTGGAACTATGGCCGTTGGCGCCGCTGCCCGATGCCCATGATCCGCTGCCGTGGAGCGTGCCGGAGCAGAACCAGGGCCTCACCTCGGCGCCGCAGCAACTGGCGGAAACCCTGGCGCACTGGATCGCCCACGCGGTCGGCGGCGGCGAAGTGCTGGAAAGCAAGGGGCGGCCGCTCGCCCCGGGCGACGTGATGGTGCTGGTGCGGCGCAGGAACGATTTCGGCCGCGCGCTGGTGCGGGCTTTGAAGTCACATGGCGTTCCGGTGGCGGGGCTGGACCGGCTGATGCTCACCGAGCAGCCGGCAGTGCAGGACCTGATGGCGCTGGCCGATGCGCTAATGCTGCCGCAGGACGACCTGACCTTCGCCTGCCTGCTGACCAGCCCGCTCGGCGGGCTGTCGGACGACAGCCTGATGGCACTGTCGATCGGGCGGGCACATCGCCCGTTGTGGGAGACGCTGCGCGCCCGGGCGGAGGAGCGGCCGGACTGGCAGGCGGCCTGGGGATTCTTCGCCGCGTTGCTCTCGCGCGTGGACTACGTATCGCCGCACGCCCTGTTTGCCGAGGCGCTCGGCCCGCTCGGCGGCCGGGCCAGGCTATACGGGCGGCTGGGTCCGGAGGCGGCCGAACCGGTGGATGAGCTGCTGAATGCGGCTCTGGCGTACAGCCGCATGCATCCGCCATCACTCCAGGGCTTCCTGCATTGGCTGCGCCGTTCCGGTGCGGAGGTGAAGCGCGAGGCCGAAGGCGCTGGCGGCCTGGTCCGCGTGATGACCGTACACGGCGCCAAGGGACTGCAGGCTCCGCTGGTGATCCTGCCGGACACCACGTCGCTGCCGCCGGAGGAAGGCTCCATCCTGTGGGCCACCGATCCGGGCACCCACAGCACCGTGCCGATCTGGTCGCCGCGGCGGGAGCTGCGCTGTGCCGCGGCCCAGCGCCTGCGCGATGCGGCGGCCGCAAGACGGATGGAGGAGCACAACCGGCTGCTCTATGTCGCGCTGACCCGGGCCGAGGATCGCCTGGTGGTGTGCGGCTGGCAGACGCGGCGCGCGCTGGACGACGCATGCTGGTACCGGCTGGTCGAGCGAGGCTTCGATACACTGCCGGCAGAGCGCCAGGCGTTCGATGGCTGGGATGGCGAGCGGCGGCGCTACGCCACGACACAGAATGCGACGCCCGATCGGCGGATCGCGGACGACCGGGCACCAAGGGTCGCCAGCCCACCGCACTGGGCGGGGCGGTCGCCCGACTGGCGCGCGGAGCCGCCGGCAGCCGAACCGGACCGGCCGGAGCGACTGGCTCCCAGCCGACCGGAAGGCGCCGAATTGGGACCGGTCCCGGCCGCCGCCTCGCCGCTGGCAGCGCGTGAGGCTGCGACCAACCGGTTCCTGCGCGGCAAGCTGATCCACGCCCTGCTGCAGCATCTGCCCGACCTGCCGACCGAACGGCGTGGCGCCGCGGCGCGCGCGTGGCTCGATCGGCCCGGCAACGGGCTGGCCGCCGGCGAGGCGGAGACACTGGCCGCCGAGACCATGGCGATCCTCGATCATCCGGAGCTGGCGGCGCTGTTCGGGCCCGGCAGCCGGGCCGAGGTGCCGCTCACCGGCGTGGTTGCGGGGGCAGTGGTCGGCGGGCTGGTGGACCGGCTGGCGGTGCTGGATGATCGCGTGCTGATGGCCGACTTCAAGACCAATCGCCGGCCGCCGCGCCGGCTGGAGGACACGCCGGTGCTGTATCTGCGGCAGATGGCTGCCTACCGCGCCGTGCTGCGCGCGATCTTCCCCGACCGCATCATCGTCTGCGCCCTGGTCTGGACCCAGGCGTCACAGGTCGTCATGCTGCCGGACGCGCTGCTGGAATCGCATACCCCCAGCCATGCGCGCCACGCTGCTTGACCCGCCGGCCCCGGTACCCACGTTTCGCGCAACTGTAACGTTGAGGCTGAGATGAGCACGAACACCAAACCCGTCACCGACCAAAGCTTCGACACCGATGTGCTGAAGGCCGACGGCACTGTGCTGGTGGACTTCTGGGCCGAATGGTGCGGCCCCTGCAAGATGATCGGACCGGCACTGGAGGAGCTTGCCACCGAGTTCGCCGGCAAGCTGACGATTGCCAAGGTGAACATCGACGAGAACCCGATGACGCCGAACAACTACGCCGTGCGCGGCATCCCGACGCTGATCCTGTTCAAGGACGGCAAACCCGCCGCAACCCAGGTTGGCGCGCTGCCGAAGAGCCGGCTGAAGGATTGGATTTCGGCGAACATCTGAGGGCTGGTTGAAGGGTTTCGCTGCGCCCTGCCCATCCTGCGCCGCACATCACCGCGTGATTGCGTAGGATCGGTAGAGCGTGGCGAAACTCATCACGCCAGCCACCGTCAGCGTGTAACGGACAGCAGCGCCGGGTACACCGCATCCAGTGTCAGCGTAAGCCGGTCGGTGCGGCCTAACGCCTGCTGCGTGCGCAGGTCATAGACCTGCATCGGTTGCGGCAAGGTCAGCACGACAGCTTCCTGCGACGCCGTTGGTGCAAAGTCGCGTTGCAGGGCGATGATTGTCGTGTTGCCACGGCGCCAGGTGTGCGTGGTGACGTCGGCATCGGGCGCGTTGACCTGCATCGCAGGCTGTACCGGGAGTGTCGCGAGGTCCCCGGGGGCAGCGATCCGTACCAGGCTCGGATCCAGCATCGGTTGCGGCAGGCGCCGGCTGTGCTGGTCGAACACGCCGGGCTGGACGTCGGCGATCACGCTGCCGCCGCTCGCCGCAAATTCGCGGATCGCGCGTGCCGCATCCGCCGACAGCGCGATCGCGTGCGGCAACACCAGCAGCCTGATGTGCCGGCGGCGCAGTTCGCCGCGTTCGAGCATGGCGGGCGACACATAGCCCGGCTGCAGGCCGCGGTGCTCCAGCGATCTGGCATAGGCCCACATCGCATCACGCGCGGCATTGGTGCCGATCTCGTCCTCGGCTGTCCGTGCCATCCACGCATCGCCCCCGGGCTTCTGCTCCAGCATCCACTGGGTACGAAAACTCGCCGGCGAGTAGAGTATCGCGATCGGGTCGGTGTGCGGCCCGCTCGCCATCAGCAGTGCGCCGATGCCGCCGCGGATTTCCCGGAACGTCTCGGCATAGGCCTGGCCTCGCTCGCCCAGGGTCGCATCGGGCAGGACGATGGAATTGTTGCTGTCCCACAGTACCAGGCCGCGGCTGCCGGCGAGCAGATCGCTCCAGATCTTGTGGATCCCCTCCGGGTTGGCGCGGAACGACGTCGTCAGCGTGGTCAGGGTCGGATTGAGCGAATGGGCCAGCGGCAGGTCATCGACTTCAACGGCGTCAACCGCATCGACCAGCAGCGAGTAATCGTAGCCGCCCCAACCGGGCACCTGCACGCCTTCGATCGCCGCCAGCGCCGCAGGATCGGCTGCGTGCACGGCATCGGTTCCCATCCGAAGCGCGCGGGCGAACGCAACATCCATCCATGCCTTGAAATCCGCCCACGCGGCAAAATTGCCATCGGTGCGCAGCATCGCCTGGCGCGTCGTCTCAGGCCGCACTGCCTCCCACCGCGCGAAATGGCTGCCCCACTCGGCATTCAGGGCGCCGAGCGAGCCGTAACTCTGGCGCAGCCAATCGCGCATACCGGCAAGCGAATGCGGTGACAGATCGAAGTCCCAGTAGGCCGACAGGTCGGCGATGCCGGTCTCGTCGCCGAGGCTGTAGTACAGCGGATGGTAGCGCGCCTGCTCGCGCACCGTCGCTGTCAGGCGAGAGCGGATCTTCTGCTGCCATGCGGGATCGGCGAAGCCGGGATCGCGCCATAGCAAGGTGTCGTCATCAGGGTTCAGCCGGTAGCGTTGCTGGGCCTCGACAAAGCGCCAGTTCACTTCGCGGCCGGAAAACCAGCGGTGATAAGCGGAGTAGTAATCGGTCGCGATGTTCTCGACGTACCAGCGCAGACTGGTGGCGAGCATGGGCGCGAATTGCTGCTCGACCGGCGTACCGGCGCCGTCGCGGTTGGCGATCACCGTGGCCGCAGTGACGCCAAGCTGCTTCAGCGTGGCAAGCTGTGCCGCGTCCCGGTGCTGCCACTCGATGATCTGAAAGTCGTCCCAGGCATGCGCAGGGACCGATGCGCCGAGTAGCGCACCGGCCAGGATCAACCGCCGGAGTAATCTCACCCGAGTGCGGCGACGAGTGCTTCCGCGCTGCGACCGTTGGCGATGGTGGCGGAACGGCCATCCCAATGCACGCCGCCGACACGGGCGAAGGCGTGGTTGGCATCAGGATAGACGTAGCAGGCGATCTGCTTTTTTCCCGTCACCGTCTCGACCACCTTGGCGCGTCCCTCGGGTGGAAAGAACTCGTCTTTGTCGGCGATGTGCACGACGAGTGGCCTGGTGACCTTGGCGAGGTCGCCGAGCAGGTTGTCGAGGCCGACACCGTAATAGGAAATGTTCACGTCGGCGTCGGATTGTTCGGCCATCATGAATGCGAGCCGGCCGCCAAGGCAGTATCCCATCGTGCCGACACGACCGTTGGCGCCGGGCAGTTTGCGCGCGGCAGCTACGGTGGCCTTCAGGTCCTCGATGCCCTTGGCCTGGTCGAACTTGTTGAACAGCTCGAACGCCTGCTTCCACTCCGCCTCGGTCTTGTCGGTGATGTCGATGCCCGGCTGGATGCGCCAGAACAGGTCGGGGCAGACTGCGATGAACTGCATGTCTGCGACCCAGGCGGCGATGTCGCGCATCGCCTGGTTCACGCCGAAGATCTCCTGGATCAGCACGACGACGCCGGCCGGTTTGGTTTTTGGTTCGACGAGATAGGCCGAGAAGCTGCCGGAGCCGTCGCTGGCCTGGATAGTGATGCTTGCCATGGTGCGTTCTCCCTGCTGGCGGATCGGGGCTGCAAGGATAGCGCACGCCGGCCGTGCATGTCGCGCTGGCGCCGGGCGGCGCATGCCTGCATGCCCGCGCGCATGAGCTTCGCTGCTGGCTTTACCTGCCGCTGAATCGCATTCCGCTGAAACCGCGCTGCGTGCCGCACCCGGCGGCGACGTGGCCGGGACAAAGCCCGGCCACGACCGTCAAACCAGCGACGACCAGGGAACTTACAGGTAGTGCTCGGCCAGCGGAGCAAAGCCGTTGAAGCGCTGGCTGGCGTACGTCGTGACGTAGGCGCCCGCGGACAACAGCTCGATGCGGTCGCCAGACGTCAGAGCCAGCGGCAGGCGGTAGTTGGACTTCTCGTACATGATGTCCGCGCCGTCACAGGTCGGGCCGGCAATCGCCACAGGGCCCATCGCGCTGCCGTCATACGGTGTTGTGATGCGGTATTTGATCGCCTCGCCCTCGGTCTCCGCTAGCCCGCCAAAGCGGCCGATGTCGAGATACACCCAGCGCACCGGGTCATTCGCGTCGCGCCGGCTGACCAGCACCACCTCGGCGCTCACCAGTCCGGCATCACCCACGATGAAGCGGCCCGGCTCGACCAGCATCTCCGGCAGGGCGTTGCCGAAGTGCTTCGTCATGGCGGTGATGATCGCATCGCCGAACTGGTCGATTTCCGGCACCGGATCGTGATAGCGGGTTGGGAAGCCGCCGCCCAGGTTCATCATGCGCAGGTTCACGCCGGCCTCGGTCAGGTCGGTGAACAGCATTGCCACCTTGCCGATCGCGATCTCATAGGCGCGCGTGGTGGTCTGCTGGCTGCCGACATGGAACGACAGCCCGTACGGATCCAGCCCCATCTCGCCGGCACGCAGCATCAGGACGCGGGCATTCTCCACCGTGGTGCCGAACTTGCGCGAGAGCGGCCAGTCGGCGCCCTCGTTCTCGACCAGGATGCGGCAATACACCCGCGCGCCGGGAGCGTTGGCCGCCAGCTTCTCGAGCTCCTCGGCCGAATCGAAGGCGAACAGCGTCACGCCGCGCTGGAAAGCGGCGCGGATCGCCGAGGCCTTCTTGATGGTGTTGCCGTAGCTGATCGCCTCGGGGCGAGCGCCGGCATCGAGGCAGAACGCGACCTCCTCGTAGCTCGCGGCGTCGAAGCGTGAATCCAGGCGGACCAGCCGCTCCAGCACCTGGTGGGCCGGATTGGCCTTCACGGCGTAATAGATCCGTGCGAGCGGAAGGGCGCGCTGCAAAGCGCGATAATTCGCTTCAACTCGGTCCACGTCGAGCACCAGGCACGGCGTGGCCGGCTGTTGCTCAACAAGGAATCGCGCGATTTTGGGTGTCATCGCACCGGCCTCCCCTTGGCTGGACGCCCACCTGATCAAGGCGGGGGGCGTTAGTTGACGAAACGGTCGAACGAACCAGCGACCAAAACGATTGCCAGAACGCTTGACGTCGTTGCGTAACCACTAGGGCCAGAGGCACGTGCGTTGCTGCGTGGGGGCCAAATAGGACCCATGACCCCCCAACGCAACCCCGAATCTCGCCGAATTGGAAAGAATCTGGTGCCGGGCGACCCACCAAAGCCCTGGCCCGGCCCGGATTATCGATCTCCCGGCCAGCGGAACCCGCGACGGGGCACGGTGGTTTTACAGCGTGCGCCCGGCGGAATTGTGCTGGGATATCTGGCAATGCCGACAGGAGAGACCGTGGACACCGCGCCCCCCGCACCTCGGCATGAGCCGCAAGCCGTGCATGGGTCGCGGGCCGCCCGGCCGGGTTTCCGCTGGAGCGCATGCCGGACAGTTGTTCTCGGTACGCTCAAGGAGAGCACGTCGGACCAG
The DNA here is from genome assembly GCA_036265005.1 of Acetobacteraceae bacterium. Lineage (GTDB taxonomy): Bacteria > Pseudomonadota > Alphaproteobacteria > Acetobacterales > Acetobacteraceae > JAMXLO01. The sequence continues at coordinate 15,641 of DATAPW010000077.1, forward strand.
GTCTCGCTGGCCGCCGCGGGCTGTGCGTATTACGCCACCCTCGCCCTGTTCCCGGCCATCAGCATGCTGATCTCGGTGTATGGCCTGGTGTTCGACATCATGTCGGTGGAGCAGCAACTCCAGCTTCTCCGGGAGCTGCTGCCGGCACCGGCGTTCACCCTCATCGACGAGAGGGTTCACCAGCTGGTCACCCAGCCTTCGGGCACGCTCAGCACTGGGCTGCTGGTGAGCTTCGCCATCACGTTCTGGAGCGCCGCGACCGGCACCAAGTCAGTGCTGTCGGCCCTCAATGTCGCCTACGACACGACCGAGCAGCGCGGGATCGTCGGCTTCCAGCTGATCGCGCTGGCGATGACGTTGTGCGCTGTCACCGCCGCCGCGCTGGCCATCGCCGTGCTGGTCTTCCTGCCGCCGGTGATTTCGTTCCTCGGGCTGTCCGACCACGGTGGCGGGCTGATCAAGGTGATCAGCACGGTGATCCTGATCATCCTGGTCAGCGGTTCGATTGCGCTGCTCTACCGGTTCGGCCCGTCACGCCAGCCGCCACCCAACCAGCACATATTTCCCGGCGCCGTGCTGGCGACCGCGCTGTGGCTCATCGCGTCGTTCGCCTTGTCTTTCTATGTGTCGAACATTGCCAGCTTCGGCATCACCTACGGGCCGCTGGGCGCAGTTGTGGCCATCATGCTGTGGTTCTACATTTCAGCCTACGCGGTGCTGCTCGGCGCGGAGCTGAATGCACAGCTCGAGCAGCATGGCCAAACCCACAGCCAGACCCTCTGAACGCATCGCCTTCATCTCGGCTGGCCAATGAGAGTGTGGCCTGATACCTGGGCATCCGCACACCGGACAAAGCAGCAAGGAACCGCCAGGCATGGCCCGATGGGACGACGGCTACGTGACCGACGTAGTCTACACCAGCAACTTTTATCGCGAGATCACGCCGTCCTGGCTCAGCATGACTGCCCTGCTGCTCGGTCACCGCCCACCGGATCTATCAACACGCTTCAGCTACGCCGACCTTGGCTGCGGCAATGGCTTCACCACCCTCGCAATCGCCGCGACCTGCCCGCATGCGGAAATCTGGGGGTTCGACTTCAATCCATCGCACATCGAGTTCGCGTCGGGTTTGGCGACGCGTGCCGGACTGAGCAATGTGCATTTCGTCGAGACCTCATTCGCCGACCTGGCCGCATTGCCCGACGCGGCGCTGCCGGATTTCGACTACATGGTATCGCACGGCGTGCTGAGCTGGATCTCGCCGAGCAACCGCCACCACCTGATGTCCACCATCGCCCGGCGCCTGAAGCCGGGCGGGCTGTCCTATCTTGGCTACAACGTCACCGCCGGCTGGGCCTCGATGGTGCCGGTCCGCTCGCTGATGCGCATGCTGACCGCGGCCAGCCCCGAGCGCACCGACCTCGCGGTGCCGGCCATGCTGGATTACATCGACCGGCTGAAGCAGGCCGGCGCCGCGTATTTCCAGGCCAACCCGGCCATCGAGGCGCGCCTGGCGGACATCCGCAAGCAGGACGCGCGCTACATCGCCCACGAATACCTGAACCAGGACTGGTATCCGCTGATGTTCACCGACATCGCCGGCGAGATGGCCGAGGCGAAATGCCGCTTCATCGGCAGCGCCACCCTGGCCGAGAACATCGACACCGTCGCGGTGCCGCCGGGCGTGGCGACCATACTGGGCGAAACGCGCGATCCGTACCTGCGCGAGACGCTGCGGGATATGGGCTGCGCCCAGGCATTCCGCCGCGACGTCTACCGCAAGGGCGTCTCGCCGATGCCGGCACCGGAGCAGCAGGCAACGATGGAGGCGCTGAGCCTGGTCGGGCTGGGCCAGCCGGTTCCCGAAGGTGGCGCCACGTTCGCCACGCCGATCGGCAGCGTGACCGGGCGCCCGGAGGTCTACCAGCCGATGCTTAGCCTGCTCGACTCCGGTCCGATCAACGTGCCCCGGGTGCGCCAGCTGGCTTACTTCGCCGACCGGCCGCTGGTCGAGCTGATGCAGGCCTTCACGCTGCTGGTGTCGGGCGGCTACGCGCATCCGATGCTGCCCGATGGCGGGTCGGCTGCGGGGCGTGATGCGGCGCGCCGCCTCAACCAGGCGATCGCCCGGTCGAACGGCAATGCCGCCGACCTGCCCCGCCTGGCGGCCCCGGCGATCGGTTCGGCGATCGGCGTGGACGTACTGGAAACCCTGGTGGTCGGCGAGCTGCTGGCCGGCCAGCCCGCTGACGTCGAGCAGCTCACGGGTGACGTGATCGGCGTGCTTGGCCGCAGCGGCCGCAGCGTGCAGCGTGAAGGCCGACCGGTCAGCGATCCGGGCGAGGCGCGGCAGATCGTGCTGGATGCGATCCGGGGGATTTTGGAACGGCGGCGACCGGTGCTGCGGCGGCTCGGCGTGCTGGACGGCTGATCGGCTCATGGACATTCGCCGGGCGGCCTGAACCGGGTCCCGAATATACAAAGGGCCAGGATCGCCGCAGCGATCCTGGCCCGGGGTAACGAATGCCAACTCAGCCGTTGCGGAGGCGGCGACGCAGCAGGCCAAGCCCGGCGAGGCCAAGACCCAGGATGCTCAGGCTGGCCGGCTCCGGGACAGGCGCCACACGGCAGGCGCCTCCGCCTGCATCGCTGCTGACGCACATCACGTAAGGCTGCGACGTCCCTGCGGTGCCGTCGCCGTTTGCGAAGGTGCCCATCGAAAAGGAGTTGAATTCGCCGGCCACTCCGGCGCCGCTGGCGTCGGTCGCATACGCCCAATCGAGGTTGGACACACCACTGTCGTCGGTCAGCCCGACCCAGTATCGGGTGTCCGGGTTGAGCGCAAAGCCAATGTTGGTGAAGCTGAACAGCGACGGCGAGGCGGACAACTGCGAGTCGTTGATGAAGCCGATGTTGTTGATGAAATTGTTCGGGGTATTTGCGTTGTCGTCAAAGATATCGACTTCGACCATGCCCCCCACGTCGCCAGTGCTGTCCAACATCAGTTGGACGGTATCCACCTGGCCGGACCCATCAGTGGTGAACGAATTGTATTGCGGACCGTCGCCCGAGATGGGGTCCATTCCGCGAATGGTATTCCCGGTGTTGTCGTAGAGGACGGTGGCTTGCGCACCTCCGGCCAACAGGAGCAGCAAGGAACCCACGGCAATAGAACGAAGAGCAAACATTGTCACAATCCCTGATACTGGACCCGCCTTAATCAGTGGCGGCATGCGATCAAACGGCATGCTAGCACAAGCAATATCCGTGCCATGATAATTTCTCTCGTAAAATCAATAAATTGATGGTCTACCGCCCACCAGACTTTGCCTCAGTGTAAAGTTTGCCGACAATTATTATTGGATAAATACTTAACGATCGAACCGTACCATGACGCATTACGTCATAATGTGAGACATAACATTATCCGGAAAATACCCGCAGAGCAGGAACGTCACGCACGACTACAATTCCACGTTGTGTCTCCACGCCGATCCGCCGCAGCGCAGCAAAGGCACGCGACAGGTTTTCCTGGGAACAGCCAATGCGAGCGGCCAGCAGTCGCTTCTCGAACGGCAGGACGAAGCGCGCCGGACTCAATTCCTCGTCCTTCACCAGGCCAAGCAGGTAGCCGGCCAGCCGTTGCGCCGAGGTCCGCAGTTTCAGGGCATAAATCTCCTGGGTAAGGGCATGGGCCTCCTCCAGGGCGTAGTCGAGGAAACGCTGCGCGATGGCCGGGGCGTCGCGCAGCACCGCTTGCAACTCCCGCACCGGCAGGACAATCAGCCGCACCGTGGTCAGGGTTCGCGCGCCGGCCGGGACCGGGACGCCGAGTAGTGCGGCTCCCAGATAAAGCGGCCGGACCGGCTGCAGCACATCGAGCAGGTTCTGATTGCGGCCTGATTGAGCATTGACGGCGGCAACCTGCCCGATCAGCAGGATATTCAGCTCCGACAACACCTCGCCGGCACGGAACAGGTCCTCGTCAGGACCCAGGCGGGCCAGATCCGCGGTCTCGTTCAGCCTGGTCAGCACCTCCGCATTGCACCGATCAAGCAGAGGCAACTGCGCCAACGCTTCCGTTCCTGGCTTCATAACCAATTCCTAGGTGTACGACAATTGATTGATGTAGATTAAGTGGCTAGTTGATATTGCTCAATGATTAATTTGCCGATTGCCCGTTGTTCACCGTGCAGGCTATGCAGGTGTCAATATTCTGAGACCGCAAACAGCTCCGGGCGCGCGCGACGTTCTGGGCAAAGTTTCCAAACAGAAGGAAATGCAATGGCGCTGTTTACCTGGACAACTAAAGGCGGCGGAACCTGGAGCACGCCGGCGGGTTGGAGCCCATCGGGGCCGCCCGGCAGTTCTGACACTGCGGTCCTTAGCAACCTGTCGTCCGGCGGCAACTATGTTGTCACCGTTTCGGCCTCAACAACCATTGGCCAACTGAATATCGGCACGACGGGTGGCGGAAGCGCGCCGTCCCTCGTCATCGGCGGCGGCCAGTTGACGATGGGTACGCTCGACTACACGACGGCATCCGGCGGCGCCGCAACGGCGATTACCATCAATGCCGGTGGCATTCTCGATATCACCTCCAGTATCCTCGATGGCAACAGCATCGCTGAGACGATTACCGTCTCCGGCAAGTCGACCGGTGGCCATCTCGAACTTGGCAGCCTGTCGGTGGTGAATGCCAAAGTCACCGATACCTTCAGCAACAACAGCGCGACAACACTCAACACCGGCATCATCGAGTACCTGTCAGGCTTTACCTCAGGGTCCACCACCAGCCAGGCCATAACGAACGTGGCGTGGGGTGACGAGTTCATCATCGACGGCGCCAACTTCACCGGCGACACGGCGACGCTCACCAAAGGTGTACTCACGGTGACGAACGGCGCCACCACCGTGTTCACGATGAGCAATGTCACGCTCCAGTCGGGTTCGGGAGCGCATTTTGTCGCCAACGGCAGCGTAATCGCCGCCGTCTGCTATGCCCGCGGCACCATGATCCGCACGCCGGATGGCGAAGTCGCAGTGGAGAAGCTGCGCGCCGGCAAGCCGGTGACGATCGTGCAGGATGGCGAGCAGCTCGCGCGGCAGGTGAGATGGCTCGGCCATCGCCGCATCGACCTGACGAAGCATCCGCGGCCGGAGACCGTTGCGCCGATCCGCATCCAGGCCGGCGCCTTCGCCGACTGCATGCCGCATCGCGACCTGGTGGTCTCGCCCGACCACGCGATCTTCGTGGACGGCAAGCTGATCTGCGCCCGTCAACTGGTCAACGGCGCGACCATCCGCCAGGAAACCAACTGGACCGCGGTCGATTACTACCACGTCGAGCTCGACCACCACGCCATCCTGCTGGCCGAGGGCCTGCCGGCGGAAAGCTACATCGACACCGGCAATGCCGGGTTCTTCGCCAATTCGGACGCGCCGCTGGTGCTGCGTCCGGACCTGACCGACGAGTCGGCCTACCCGACGCGCGAAGCCGGTTCCTGCGCCCCGTTCGTGTGGGACGAGGCGAACGTGCAGCCGGTCTGGCAGCATCTCACGGATCGCGCGGCGGCTCTCGGCCGGCCGGTGCCGGTGCGTGAGACGACCGTGGATAGTGGCCTGCGCCTGGCCGCCAAGGGGCGCAGCATCAAGCCGATCTACGGCACCGCCGACCTGGCGATCTTCGCGCTGCCGCGCGGCGCCAGCGAGGTGCGCCTGGTATCGCGCGCCGCCTCGCCGACCGACACCCGCCCGTGGATGGAGGATCGCCGCAGGCTCGGCGTTCGGGTCGCCCGCCTGCTGTTGCGCAGTGCGGACGAGGTCCGGGAAATCCCGGTCGATCATCCGGAACTCGCGAAGGGCTGGTGGGCGGTCGAGCGTGACGGCTTGGCCATGAGCCGCTGGACCGACGGCGAGGCCGTGCTGCCGCTGCCGGCAACGCATGGCGACGTGATGCTGGAAGTCCACCTGGCCGGCGCGATGACCTATGTCGTCGAAGCCGCACCGGGCGGCGAGGCTGGACGCCGCGCCGCCTGAGCGGCCTGGCCGGCTGAACTGCGGGATGGGGCCGGCCGCCGCGCCGGCCCCTTTTCATTTGACCGCGGCCGCGCCGCCCGGGCAGGAGACGCCATGCTGTGGTGCCTTGGCATGTATGCGAGCGGCTCCACCTGGGTCTTCAACGTGGCGATGCAGGTGGCCGCTGTCGTGGTTCCGCGGACACCTGCCGTCGGACGCTTCGTGATGGCCGGGCATGAGCTGGATTTCCTGGACGACCCCACCAGGATGCCCGTCGTGAAGTCGCACGACACCGACGAAGCAGCGGCGAGCGAGTTGGCACGCCGGGCGGATGCGGTGCTGGTGTCGATCCGCGACCCGCGCGACTGCGTCACATCGCTGATGCTGTACCAACATTACCAGTTCGCAGCCGCACTGGCGGCGGTCGAGCGCACCGCCCGCTTCTGCGCGCGCTTCGCTGCGCACCCGAAGGCCAGGCTGCTGCGCTACGAGGCGGGATTCATCGACGACATCGCGACGCTCGACCTGATCGCTGCGAGCTTCGGCGGCGAACTCCCGGCGACGGAGCGCGCGCGCATCTTCGCGGGGTCACGCCGCCCGGCGATCGAGGCCTTCATCGCACGTCTGGAAAGCCTGCCGACCGCGCTCCGGCACGAGGCGTCCGGCGATGTCGTCGATACCGCAACGCAGTGGCACACGCACCACGCCGACCGCACCGGTGAGGTGGGTCGCTGGCGGACCATGCTGACACAGCACCAGGTCTCCGCAATCGAACGAAGTATGCGGGACTGGATGGCGACGTTCGGCTATCGCACGCAGGCGGCGCCGTACGCCCTGACGATTGGGTCGCTGAGCGTTGTGCAGTCGCCGTATCGGGGGTGATGGGTTTCGCCGCCCTCTACCCATCCTGCGGATTGCCGCGAGGAAATCCGGAGAGCATGGGATGGATAGAGAACAGCAAACCCCGTCGAATCAGGCGTCTATCTGATCAATCCCGTCAGCGGACTGGACGGATCGGCGCCCAGCCGGCGCGGCATGCGCCCGGCAAGATAGGCCTGGCGTCCCGCCTCGATCGCCAGCTTCATCGCGCCGGCCATCCGGATCGGATCCCTGGCGTGCGCGATGGCCGAATTCAGCAGCACCGCGTCGCAGCCGAGTTCCATGGCAATCGCCGCGTCCGACGCAGTGCCGACGCCGGCATCCACCAGGAACGGCACCTTGGTCTGTTCGCGGATCATCCAGATCATCGCCGCATTCTGGATGCCGAGCCCCGAACCGATCGGCGCACCCAGCGGCATGATGGCGACACAGCCCATCTCCTCCAGCCGCTTGCAGGCCACCGGGTCATCTGCGGTGTAGACCATCACCTCGAAGCCGTCCTTGATCAGCGCCTCCGCCGCCTCCATCGTGCCGGGCATGTCGGGATACAGCGTCGGCGGCGGACCCAGCACCTCCAGCTTCACCAGGTTCCAGCCGCCCGCCTCGCGCGCCAGGCGCAGCGTGCGCACGGCCTACTGCGCGGTATGGCAACCGGCGGTGTTGGGCAGGTAGGTGTATTTCTTCGGATCGACATGGTCCTGCAGCATCGGCGCCTTGGGATCCGACAGGTTCACCCGACGCACCGCCACGGTGACAATTTCCGCACCGCTGGCGGCGATCGCGGCGCCGGTTTCCTCCAGGTCCTTGTAGCGGCCGGTGCCGACGATCAGGCGGGAGCGGAAGCGGCGGCCGGCCACTGTCCAGGTATCGTCTTGTGGCAGGGTTCCATCCATCTCAACCTCCCCCGATGAAATGCACGATCTCCAGCGCATCGCCGCTCTCGAGCCAGGTCTCGGCGTAGCACGAGCGCGGAACGATTGCCGCGTTCCGCTCCACCGCCACCTTGCGTGTTTCCAGGCCGAGTGTGGCGAGCAGCGCGGCGACGGTCATCGGCCCGTCGAATGCACGGCTTTCGCCATTCAATGTCAAAGTCACGGCGGTCTGCATGCGTCAAGTATGGGCATGTGGGAGCGGTGGGGCAAGGAAGCCGGGCTGTCGAGCGCAATGAACTGCGTGGCGGGCCAAGGCTTACCGCGGCCTTCGCCCGGCACCGGCCCATTGGACCGGCGCGGCCAGCTATGCTACGCGCGCAGCCATGTCACAAACGACAATACCACCCCTGATCGCGGTGCTGAACGGTCCGAACATGAACATGCTCGGCCTGCGCCAGCCGCACCTCTACGGCAGCGCGACGCTGGACGACGTGGAGCAACTCTGCGCCGAGACGGCCGACCAACTCGGCCTGGCCATCGACTTCCGCCAGACCAATGGCGAAGGCGAACTGGTGTCCTGGGTGCAGGAATGCCGCGGCCGGGCGCAGGGCATCGTGATCAACCCCGCCGGTTACACCACCACCTCGATCGCGCTGATGGACGCGCTGCTGGCCAGCGAATTGCCGGTGATCGAGGTGCACATCACCAACATCCATCGCCGCGAGGAATTCCGTCAGCACTCCTACGTTTCCAAGGCCGCGGTCGGCGTGATCGCCGGACTTGGCGTGCGTGGTTACGCCTTGGCGCTGACCGCCATGGCCGATCTTCTGCTCGAGGCAGGTGCATGACCCGTATTCCGTTCGATCCCGACGCGATCCGCGCGCTGGCCGCCGTGCTGAACGAGACCGGCCTGACCGAGATCGAAATCGCGGAAAAGGACAGCCGCATCCGCGTCGTGCGCGCCGCCCCTCAGGCAACCCTCGCCGCGGCGCCGATCGCGGCGGCATCGCCCGCACCGGCAGCCGTTGCCGCCGTTCCCGACGAAACCACCCATCCCGGCGCAGTGACCAGTCCGATGGTCGGCGTCGTGTATCTGTCGCCGGAACCCGGCTCGCCGCCATTTGTCACTATCGGCCAAAGCGTGGTGGCCGGTCAGACCCTGCTGCTCATCGAGGCGATGAAGACATTCAACCAGATACGAGCGCCGAAGGCTGGCACTGTTGCGCGCATCATGGTCACCAACAGCACGCCGGTGGAATACGGTGAAACTCTGCTGATTCTGGAATGATGCATTGTTCCAGAAGATCCTCATCGCCAACCGGGGCGAAATCGCGCTTCGCATCCAGCGTGCCTGCCGCGAATTAGGCATCCCGACCGTCGCGGTGCACTCCACCGCCGACGCCGAAGCAATGCATGTGCGCCTGGCCGATGAGAGCGTCTGCATCGGACCGCCGGCGGCAAAGGACAGTTACCTCAATATTCCTGCCATCCTGTCGGCCGCGGCGATCACCGGCGCGGAGGCGATCCATCCCGGCTACGGCTTCCTGTCGGAGAATGCCGGATTTGCCGAGATGGTCGAAGCCCACGGCCTGACCTTCATCGGCCCGTCGCCGGCGCATATCCGCATGATGGGTGACAAGGTTGCCGCCAAGGCCGCGATGGCACGTCTCGGCGTCCCGTTGGTCCCAGGCTCCGACGGCGTGGTAACCGATATCGCGAAGGCTCGCACCGCGGCGGATCGCATCGGCTACCCGGTGCTGATCAAGGCGGCGGCGGGCGGCGGCGGGCGCGGCATGAAGGTGGCGAAGACCGCCGCGACGTTGGAAGAGGCATTCCAGATCGCCCGCACCGAGGCACGCGCCGCATTCAGCAACGATGCTGTGTACATCGAGAAATACCTCGACCACCCGCGGCATATCGAATTGCAGATCCTGGCCGATGCGCATGGCAGCGTGGTGCATTTCGGCGAGCGCGACTGCAGCCTGCAGCGACGGCATCAGAAGCTGCTGGAGGAGGCCGGTTCGCCGGCACTCAGTACGGCCGCACGCGACAAGCTTGGCGTCACCGCCACCTCGGCACTGGAATCACTCGGCTACCGCAATGCAGGCACGCTGGAGTTCCTCTACCAGGACGGCCAATTCGCATTCATCGAAATGAACACGCGCCTGCAGGTCGAGCATCCGGTGACCGAGATGGTCTGCGGCATCGACCTGGTGCGCGAGCAGATCCGCATCGCCACCGGCGCCCAGCTTGGTTACACGCAGCGTGACATTCGCTTTACCGGCCATGCGATCGAATGCCGGATCACCGCCGAAGATCCTGTGACGTTCATGCCGACGCCGGGCCGGGTCACGGCGTATCATGCTCCGGGCGGCCTGGGTGTGCGTGTCGATTCGGCGCTGTACGCCGGATACTTCGTGCCGCCGTACTATGACAGCATGGTGGCCAAGCTGATCGTCCACGCGCCGACGCGCCTGGACGCCATCAACCGAATGCGCCGCGCGCTGGATGAATTTGCCATCGTGGGCATCCAGACGACGATCCCGCTGCATCAGCGCATCGTCGATGATGCGGCGTTCCGCGCCGGGGATTACACGATCCACTGGCTGGAGAAGTTCGTATCGGCGTAATGCTCAGTGCCGGTTCGGCGGGAGGCGTAGACTCATGACGACAATCGACGCCCAGGTTCACGCCTATGAACGCAACCACCCGGGCCGTCCCTGGATCGGCTTCCTGAATGGCCCCGCTGAAGTCACCGGCGACGACATGGTGGCTGCCATGGACGCCGTCGGTGTCGATGGCGCACTGCTGGTGTCGCCGTTCTCCATGTACCGCTATGACGCGAGCTACGCGCTCGAGGTTCATGCGGCGCATCCCGGCCGGTTCGGACTGATCAAACCGGTCGACCCGGCGGATCCCGCCGTCGCCGACACCATCGCCGACTGGGCAGCGACCGACGGCACCGTCGCAATTCGGATCATGATGCGAGACAACGTATCGACCGATCCTGCCGATCCCGGCATCAACCGCGCACTCGCCGCCGCTGCGCAACACCACCTGCCGGTCAATCTGATGTGCACGGGACGCCTGGGGCAGGCGGCAGCGCTCGCCGCGCGCAATCGCAATACGATGCTGGTGATCGATCACCTCGGTCTGCAGCAGCCATCCGAGCCGCCTGCCCCCGCCCGGCCGTTTGCCGCCCTTCCCGAGCTGCTGACATTGGCGGCCCACGACAACATCGTGGTCAAGATCACCGGCGCCTGTACGCTGTCGCACGAGCCATTCCCGTACAGCGATCTGTGGGATCCGCTCGGTCGCATCTTCGATGCGTTCGGTTTCGAGCGCTGCATGTGGGGCACCGACTGGACGCGCGCAGTTGCGCTGTTGACCTATCAGCAGGGGGTCGAGGCGTTCCGAGTGACCGATCGTCTGTCGGACAGCGACCGCGCCGCGCTCATGGGCGAGACGCTGCAGCGCATCTATCAGTGGTCTCCGTCGAAGGCCTGAACGCGAACGACGCGTATCAGGCGAGCACGCGGGTGCCGCTGCGGGCGGCCCAGGCGGCGGCTGCGCCAGGACGACCGCGCAGCGTGACGCGGGTGCGGGTGAAGCTGTTGACCGTACCGTGCAGCGCCAGGAACCGTTCCAGCACCGAGGCGAGCAGGTACAGGCCGCCCACCTGCCAGGCGCGCGGGTCGAACTCCAGAGTGATGTCCAGCCCGCGGCAGAAGCCGCCGGCTCGACCCGGAGCGCGCGCCGTGCCAGGCCCCGCGCTGATGCCGGTGAGTGCCTCGATCGCGGTGCGGGTCTCTGCCGTATCGCGCAGATCGTAGAGCCGCAGCACTTCCTTGAGTGCTGTGGCTCCCTCGGTTCCGCCGGTGACCGAGAGATGGCCCAGCGACAAATGCGAGACCAGCCGCCAGAAACCGGCCTCCCGCAGCGGCGGGCGCAACGTCGGCGTGGCGGCAGTGACGGCATTCAGTGCGCTGACCGCGGCGGCGCCTTCCACCAGCCGCAGCCTGGGGTGGCCACCGCCGAACGGCAGGTCGGTCGGCAGGTCTCGGTTGACGCAGATCGCATCGACCGACAGCACGGCGTCAGCCGGCTTGTCGGGATCGAAATCAGGATCATGCGGGGCGAGGAACACCTCGGTACCCGGCACGCCGGGTGCGGCCGCCTGGCGCGTCACATGATAGAAGCCGCCGGGCACACCAGGATCAGGGTCGCTGTCGGTCAACCGGTAGAACGGCCGCCAGGGACGGAACGAACCGTCGGGCTGGGTCTCGCGCACGCGTTCGACGCTCCAGATTTCCGCCGCGCGAGGGCGTCTCGCATCGGGCACGATGCGGTACTGGGTGTCCATGTGGGTCAGCATCACCGGTTCGCATCGCTGCGGGAACAGGTTCACCAATGGCGTGCAACCGAGCGCCAGCGATTGCTGGCCGATGGTGCGTTCCAATTCCGGGAGCGAGCGGTCCAGGTAGACGAAGATCTCCAGTCGGTTGCCCGCCGACACCATGGTTTTGGTGTCTATCCGGGTGAAGTCCAGGAACAGGAACTTCTCCGGGAAGGCGAAGTATTCGGTGAGCAACCGGAAGCCCGAGAAGCCACGCGCCGACCACGGCAGCAAGGCTTCCTCGGGCGCGAAGCCGGCTGGAACGATGGCATTGCCAGGCACGATCACTGGCGCCGGATCGACCGCGGTGTCGGCGTAGGCAATCGAGATGGCATGCGCGCCCAGCAGCTCGTACAGCGCCAAGGTCTGGTTCGCCGGTCCGCGCAGGAAGAAGCGCAGTCGATCGACGCCGAGTTGGGTAAAGGTGACGTCCGGCGAGGCACATTTCAGCGTGATGCGCAGTACACCGGCAGCGCCGGCAGCGGCCGGATTGGCGGGCGCCACGATCGGCAGACCCGATAACCGGACGTTCTCTACCTCGACCGGCCAGAGGCTCACGGCCGAGGTGGTGCGGTAGCGCAGTGTCTCGCCCTTCACCGGTTCGGTATCGACCGCCATGCCGGCGGGCAGGCGCGCCGGGGTCAGCAGGTCCGGCTGGCAGTCGAACTGCACCACCATGCAGGACGGCACCGGCGCGAGGTAATGCGGATAGAGCAGCCCAAGCAGCGCATCCGTCAGTTCGGGAAATTCGTCGTCCAGCCGGTGATGCACACGCGCGGCGAGGAATGCCATGCCCTCGAGCAGGCGCGAGACGTGGGGATCGTCAACCGCGTCGGCCGAAAGCCGCAGCCGGCCGGCAATCTTCGGGTGGGTGTCGGCGAACTCCGCCGCCAGACGCTTGATGGCGTCCAATTCGCGTTCGTAGTACGGGAGCAGCGCGTCAGACATCGAATCTATTTCGTGAAGCGTCGCCTTCGCCGACCATGACGTTTGGCGGCATCACGCTACGCCACGTTGCCCGGTCGGACCACCACATCATCCGTGGTCGGATCTACCAGTGTATCGAAAGTCACTGCCTCGGGCGCCGGATCCGCATGCATCACCGCATCGATGCGCAGACGGAGCATCGTCTCCAGGTGCTCCTTGTTATCGATCAGCTGCACACGGACCGACAGGAAGCGCGGCTCGAAACGACGGATGGTGTCTTCGATTTCGAGCCTCAGTTCCTCACGTCGCCGCGCATCGCTGAAGGCACCCGAAGCGAAGTCCGGAATGCCATAGCCCATCGGGGACGTTGCAAGCTGGGTCAGTCGTGTCGGCCAAGACCGCCAGCGCCGTCTGGCGTTGAGCAGCGCCTCAAGATCGCGGCGCACCGAATTTCGCAGCGCAATCATCGAATCGCCGGCAGACGACGGAACGTCGCGTTCCTGGTCCGGTGCATCGTCGATCAGCCGGTCCAGCAGCGGAGCCTGAACGCGCGCCGTCGTGCCGCGACCGCCGGGACCTGCCCGTCCGCTCATTCGCCAAACCGGATGTTGCCGAGATCCATGATCCCCACGGCGTCTTCGCCCACTATGAACAGGCGCTGGCCGATGCCGCGCACCGGGCCTGGCTCGACCTGCCGCCAGTCGGTCTGGCGGCCGAGCCGCAGCGCATCGGTCATCGGGTCGTCCGTAGCGTAGACCACGGGCAGGTAGACCTCGCCATCCGGACCATCGGCTACCGACATGGATGCGCGTCGCCATAGCAGATCGCGCGGTCGCTTGGGCGGGTGGAACTCCAGCGTCTGCACACGCTCGGTGGGTATCCAGAAATATTTGCCCGTCGTCGTCAGCACCTCGAAGCTGCCGGCCATCAGGTCGTCCGCGTCGCGCAAATCGTCGAACGCCGCATCGCCGTGATGCCCCGCCACGATCGGTCGCACCGCCTCGGCCGCCTCGGCCTGCCTGGCCGCTTCGGCAAGGTCGCCGCTGCGCAACGCCACCAGCGCAGCCAGTTGCAGACGCTGCGTTTCGGTGGGATCGGCGAGGAACTCGGGCACCCTGCCGTCGCGGAACAATTGTCGCCGCGCCATGTCGGCGCGGATCAACTGGCGGAATTCCGCCACCACCACTGCGGTGGTCGGATCGATCGCCGATGCGGCATCGAGCACCACATCGGCACGTTCCAGATTGCCGGCAAAGATCAGCAGCTCCCCGAGCAGAACGCGTGCATTGAGGTCGGTCGGCGACTTGCGCAACGCCGCCTGCGCCGCCGCCACCGCATCGTCGAGTTTGCCAGCACGCAGCAGTGCCGCCGCCGTCTGATCAGTTCCGCTCATAGGTCCCTCATGCGTGCCGGCTTCCGCTCATCGACCGCTGAGATCGGTGACAAGCTGGAATGCGGCGGATATGTCGTCGAGCTGATAATGCGGCTGCAGATGCACGACGCAGCCGAAGCTGCCCGGCTTGCCGGGCAGTTCGTTCACGCTCACCCGGCCGGCAACCAACGGGAAACGCGCCCGGCTGTCGCCGCTCGAGGCGAGATTGCCGTTGCAGTATTTCATCAGCCAGTCCTGCAGGAAGTGCTCGATCTCGCTGGCTGTCTTGAACGAGCCGACCATGTGGCGGCCCTTCATCTTCAGGTGGTGCGCGAAGCGCGATGCGCACAGGATCGAATTGATCTGCGTGGAGAGACGCGCATTGGCGTCTGCCACATTCGCGTTCGTGCCGATGTGGCGCTGCGGCGTCAGCAGGCTGCGCACTGCGCCGAACACCAGTTCCTCGCTGAACGGGATCGACGACAGCGGCATCAACCCGGCATCGAGCAGCGACCGCTCCTGCCGGTCGTTCAGCACGATCTCGACCGGGCAGCGCACCCAGACATGATCGGGATCGGTACGGAACTGCTCCAGCGGCAGGTCGGTGACCAGGCCACCGCCGACGCGGTCGGTCTCGACGCCGCGCACATCGGCCGGCCACGCGAAATGCGCAAAGGCACGGGCAACCACCGAGGCGAACGCGTAGCCCGCGCTCATCCACACCCGTTCATCACTGGTCGGCGCGTACTCGGCATAGCGGAAGCCATCCGAACGCGTGCCGTCGTCTTCCCACGGCGGCCGCGCGACCACCCGCGGCAGGGCAACCCCGACGAATCGCATATCGGGACGCGACGACAGGCTGCGCCAGCGTGCGTGCTCGGCGTTGCGCAGCGGCGCCGCGAGATCGGTCGATGTCGCAAGATCGTCGAAGTTGTCCACCTCGAGCAATGCAGGCGACGCGCCGATCACCACAGGCGAAAACGCTGCCGCCGCAACGCCTGCCAGCGAGGCGAGCGCGGTGACGTCGTCGGTGCGGGTGCCGTCGCCCGGCCGGTGACGCACCTCGTGATCGACCACCAGGATCCCGTACGGTTCGCCGCCCGGCGTGCCGAACTCCTCCTCATACACCTTGCGGAACAGCAGGCTCTGGTCAAACTCGATGGCGCGCTCCAGGTCCCGGCAGAGTTCGGGCCAGGCGACATTCAGCAGCTTGATCTTGAGCCGATTGGACAGCTCCATGCCGTCCGCCAGCCAGGCGACGCCTCGCCAGGTTCCCTCCAGCTTGCGCAGCCGCGGGTGATGGAGGATGGCATCGACCTGCTCGGACAGCATGACATCGATCGCGGCAATGTCGCGATCGAGCGCATCGCGCAGCGCCTGTTCGTCGATCCGCATCCGGGCGCCGCATTCGGTGCCGAACCAGCGCTCGATCGCATCGCCCGGCGCGGCATTGAGGAAGCCGCTGATCGTGTCGGCCAATAGCGGATCACGGCTACCGACGAAGTGTCCCGACAGCATCGCGTCGCGCACCATGCTGGCGCCTGCCACCGGCTCCGATCCGGGGGTGGCGCCCTCCGCCACCGCGTGGGCGGGCACGTCCACGGCGAGGTTGAGCTCGTTCACCGTGGTGCCCGCCTGTCGCGACGTGCGGCAGTCAGCTCGCGGCGGCCGGGATGCGGGCCACCATGCGCATGCTGGTGGTCAGCTCTTCCATCTGCAGCCACGGACGCATATACGCCACGGCATTGTACGAGCCGGGCTTGCCAGGAATTTCGCGCACCTCCACCCGTGCCTCGCGCAGCGGGAAGCGTGCCTTCATCTCCTGGCCGGCATTCTCGTTGCCGTTGACGTAGTTGTTGATCCAGCGGTTCAGCCAGCGCTCGACATCGCCGGCTTCCATGAAACTGCCGATCTTGTCGCGCGCCATCACCTTCAGGTAGTGCGCGAAGCGGCTGGTCGCCATGATGTAGGGCAGCCGCGCGGAGATCGCCGCGTTGGCTGTCGCTTCCGGTCGGTCGTACTTCTTCGGCTTCTGCGCCGACTGCGCACCGAAGAACACCGAATAGTCGGTGTTCTTGTAGTGGCACAACGGCAGGAAGCCGAGGTTGGAAAGTTCGAACTCGCGACGATCGGTGATGGCGATCTCGGTCGGGCATTTCGCGTCCATGTCGCCATCGTCCGACGTGAACACATGGTACGGCAGGTTTTCCACCTTGCCGCCGCCCTCGGCGCCACGGATCGCCGTGCAGAAGCCATACTGCGAGAACGCACTGGTGAGCCGCGTGCCCATTGCATAGGCCGCGTTCATCCAGCAGTACTCGTTGTGGTTCATGGCCTTCGCGGCACCGGCCTCGTCGTACGGCGCTTCTTCGTAATTGAACTCGTCGATCGCCTTGGTCGCTGCGCCGTACGGCAGGCGCGCCAGCGTGCGCGGCAGCACCAGGTTGACGAAGCGCGAATCCTCGCTGTCGCGGAAGCTGCGCCACTTCGTGTAGTCCTGCGTCTCGAAGATCTTGGCGAGATCGCGCGGCTTGGCGAGTTCGGGCCAGCTGTCGAAGCCGAACATGCCGGCGCCGGCAGCCGAGATGAACGGCGCAAACGCTGCCGCGGAAACGTTGGAGATCAGGCGCAGCGTCTCGATGTCGTCCGGGTGCTGCGTCCACTCGTAGTCGCCGATCAGCGAGCCATACGGTTCGCCGCCGGGCGTGCCGAACTCATTCTCGTAGATCTTCTTGAACAGCTGGCTCTGGTCGAACTCGACGGCGCGCTGCAGATCGCGTGACAGCTCGCGCTTCGGCATGTTCAGCACGCGCAGCTTCAGGCTCGTGCCGGTCTCGCTGTTCATCACCAGGTAGTGCAATCCGCGCCAGCTGCCTTCGAGCGCGGTGAACTTGGGATGATGCATGATGGCGTTGAGCTGGTCCGACAGCTTGCGATCGATCGCGGCAATCGCCCGATCGAAGGTGCGGGTCAGGTTCTTGTCGAAGGTGACCGTCCCGGACAGCGCCTGCTCGACCAGGTTCTTGACGAGATCCTGTGCCTGGTCGGGTGCGGTCTGCTTGGTCGCCGCGACGACCTGATCGAGAAAGGAAACGCCCTCGGTGGTCTCGGTAGCTGCGGCTGGTCTTGCGGTCTGCGCGCCTGACATCGATCAGCCCTCCTGCTTGCCCAGCCCGAGCTGGCTGGACAGCGATTTCAGTTCGTCTTCATTCTTCAGGACCTGCTCGAGCAGGCCTTCGAGCTCTTCGGACCGATCCACCTTGCTCATCAGATCGCGCAGCTTGGCGCGCGTCTCGAGCAGCGTACGCAATGCCGGAACCTGCTGCGCGACGCGCGCGGGCTCGAAATCCTCGATCGAATTGAACTTCAGATCGACACCCATCTCCCCGCCCTCTTCGGAAAGCTTGTTGTCGACCTTGAGTTTCAGGCCTGGGGTCATGCCCGCGAGCACATCATTGAAGTTGTCGCGGTCGATCTGGATGAACTTGCGATCGGCCAGCGGGCGTAGCGGCGCCGTCGGATCGCCAGAGAAATCACCCATGATGCCGACAATAAACGGCAGCTCGCGTAGTACTTCTGCGCCCTCCGTCTCGACCTCATAAGTGATATGCACCCGCGGCTTGCGGACGCGATTGAGCTTGTCGTGGATGCTTGCACTCATGGTCTAGCTTCCCCATCCCTGTGATCGGCTCGGGCCCCGTGGCCCTGTATCGGCGCGTTTGCGCACCTCGGCCCGCTGCGCAAAGATTAGACAGTCGAGACGACTACGGTCAATAATTCCGTAGGTCTGTGACCTTCTTCACACGCACTTTATCACCCATTCGTGTCATTCCTCGGCCGGCGGAGCGGGCGGCCGTATGCCAAGCGTTGTCAGGATTCCGTTGCGTGTTTCGGTATCCGCGACGACCTCCGCGAGCAGTTCCGGCCAGGTCATGCGGCCGCGGCGGACAGCTTCGTCCAGGGTGTAGGAGAGCGGCGAGTGCGGCTCGGTGCGGCGGAAGAAGTTGGCGATTTCCCCCAGTGCGCGCAGCGCATCCTCGCGGGTGGCGCTGCGCGCCGCCGAAGCGGCGAGGCTGCCGAAGCCGCCACCGCCCGGCGCGCCGTCTGCCGACGTCTCACCGGGCGCCTCGCCCGCCGCAGCCTCGTCGCCACCGACGGCCTCGGCGGGCGCGTAGCGGGTGGCCACCTCGATGATCCCGGTCAGCAGGTCGCGGACCGCTGTGGTCGAAGGACCGTCGGCGCCGGCCTTCTCGTCCAGCAGCGTGGCCATGTTCTGCCACGCGCCGCGTGCCTCTCGCGCATCGGCCAACAGCGTCGCGAACAGCCGGGGGCCCGCCGCTCGTGCCTCGCGCTCCAGGATTTCGAGCGGCACGCCACCCGCATCGATGCGCTGCTGCCGGCGTTCGGCGTCGAGCGTGCCAAGCTGCTCGGACTGCTGGTACTGATAAAATGCGACGGGCGTTCCGTCGGGCCGGTTGAACAGCCATATTTTGTACAGCGGCTGGATCAGCGAACCGTTGCCGTCGCGGCCATTGAGCCCGGTGACCGGCGCAACGCGCGTCTCCATCCCGTAATCGTCCGGCAACGGGAACAGGCCATCCCAATATTGCTCGGCAAGTCCGTGCATGAGCTTCGCGCCGGCAGCAAGCCCGGCCATGCCGTGGCTGCGGACCAGCGCCTCGGTCAGCCAGGCCGCGACTTCCAGGTCCTTCGTGCTCTCGGTCAGCGTCTTCAGTGCAAGCTCACGGACACCGCGCCAGAGCGGCGTCGCGTCGCGCGCTTCGTCGCCACCCGCGTCCTGCCCGCGCTCCGCGTCGCGCGCTTCGGAACGCGCATCGCGCAAGCGGTTGTACGGCGAGGTGGCGGAGAAATCCTCACGGATGTCGATGCCCTGCGGCGCGTCACCCGGTATCGGTGCCAGCAGAGCCTCGAGATCGAAGCCTTCCGGCAATTCCGCCATGCACGCACCTTTCAATCGCTGGACAATGGTTCCGCGTAACACATAGTCTCCAGCTGCGAAATGGGGGATCGCATCCCCCGGGGGAAACCGGATGGCTACAATCGACCTGAAGCAGCTTGTCGGGCGTCTGAATGACCCGTGCCGACGGGCGCTGGAAGCCGCTGCCGGGCTGACACTTTCGCGAACCCACTACAACGTCGAGATCGAGCATTGGCTGGTGACGCTGGCCGACCGCGCCGACAGCGACATCGCCGCGATCCTGCGGCATTACGAAATCGACCAGGGCCGCTTTGCCACCGACCTCAATCGCGCGCTGGAACGGATGAAGACCGGCAATGGCCGCGCGCCGTCGCTGGCACCGGATATTGTCGAGCTGGCCAAGCAGGCCTGGCTGCTGGCGTCGCTCGAACAGGGCGTTGCCCGGATCCGGTCGGGGCATCTGCTGTGGGCGCTGCTGGCTGACGAAACGCTGGCGCGGCGCGCGCGGGAAGCGTCCGGGCAGCTGCTGAAGATCAATGCCGATGCACTGAAGCGCGACTTCGCCACGATCACCGCCAACAGCGCCGAGGCCGCAGAAGCGCAGGCCGCGGCGGAGGCAGGCGAGGCAGGAGGAGCCGGCGACGGGGCGACGATGGCGCCGCGCGGATCCGGTGCGCTCGACCAGTTCACCACTGACCTGACCGCTCAGGCGCGCGCCGGAAAGATCGATCCGATCCTCGGCCGCGATACCGAGATCCGCCAGATCATCGATATCCTGACGCGGCGGCGGCAGAACAATCCAATCCTCACCGGCGAAGCCGGCGTCGGCAAGACGGCGGTGGTGGAAGGCTTCGCCCTGCGGCTCGCGTCGGGCGACGTACCGCCTGCGCTGCAGGGCGTCACCCTGCGCACGCTCGACCTCGGGCTGCTCCAGGCGGGAGCCGGCGTGAAGGGCGAGTTCGAAAATCGCCTGCGCGGCGTCATCGATGAGGTAAAGGCCAGTCCCAAGCCGATCATCGTATTCATCGATGAAGCGCACCAGTTGATCGGCGCCGGCGGTTCGGCTGGACAGGGCGATGCCGCCAACCTGCTGAAGCCCGCGCTGGCGCGTGGCGAACTGCGCACGATCGCTGCCACCACCTGGGCCGAATACAAGAAGTACTTTGAAAAAGATGCCGCCCTGACGCGTCGTTTCCAGGTGGTGAAAGTGGACGAACCGCCGGAGCCGATGGCGGTCGCCATGGTCCGCGGCCTGGTCGGTACACTGGAGAAGCACCACAACGTTCGCATCCTCGATGAGGCGGTGACCGAGGCGGTGCGACTGTCGGCGCGCTACATCCCGTCGCGCCAGTTGCCGGACAAGGCAGTCAGCCTGATCGACACCGCCTGCGCGCGCGTCGGCATGAGCCAGGCTGCCGTGCCGCCGCCGGTCGAGGATCGCCAGCGGCGCATCTCGCTGATCGACACCGAAGTGGCGATCCTGGATCGCGAAATCGCCGCCGGCGAACCGCACGCCGCACGCCGCGAGGATCTATTGGCTGAACGCACGCGTGTCGCCGACGAGCTTACGGCACTCGAGGCGCGCTGGGAGGAGGAGAAGGCGCTCGCGGTACAGCTCGGCGAGACCCGCGGGCAGATCGAGAATCCGGCGAACACCGAGGACAAGGACGCGCTCCGCGTGAAGCTGTCCGATGTCTCCGCCAGGCTGCGTGCACTGCAGGGCGAGACGCCGCTGATCTTCCCGGTGGTCGATCGCCAGGCAGTGGCCGAGGTGGTGGCCGGCTGGACCGGCATTCCCGCCGGACGCATGCAGTCCAATGAAATCCGCACCGTGCTGCACCTGAAGGAAGCGATGGAGCGGCGCATCGTCGGCCAGCCGCACGCACTGGAGGCGGTGGCGGAGGCGATCCGTACATCGCGAGCCGGCCTGACCGATCCGCGCAAACCGATCGGTGTGTTCCTGATGGTCGGCACGTCCGGTACCGGCAAGACCGAGACAGCGCTGACGCTCGCCGATCTGCTGTATGGCGGCGAGCAGAATATGACGGTCATCAACATGACCGAGTTCAAGGAAGAGCATAAGGTCAGCCTGCTGATGGGCAGTCCGCCGGGCTATGTCGGCTATGGCGAGGGTGGCGTGCTGACCGAGGCGGTGCGCCGGCGGCCGTATTCGGTGATCCTGCTGGACGAGATGGAGAAGGCGCATCCCGGCGTGCAGGACATCTTCTTCCAGGTGTTCGACAAGGGGAACATGAAGGACGGCGAAGGCCGCGACATCGACTTCAAGAACACCGTCATCATCATGACGTCGAACGCCGGCACCGACCTCATCACCCGACTGTTCGCGGACCCGGAAAGCGCGCCTGATTCGGCGGCGCTGGCCGATGCGCTGATGCCGGAGCTGATGAAGCACTTCAAGCCGGCATTCCTCGGCCGGGTGAATTTGGTGCCGTATTTTCCGCTGTCGCCCGAGATCATCAGGCAGATCGTCGTATTACAGCTCGGACGTATCCAGAGAAGAGTCCAGGAATCTTATGGTGCCAAATTCGCCTGGGACAAGGAACTGGTGGATGTGATAGCTGCTCGATGCACTGAGACATCGTCAGGAGCGCGTAACGTGGAAAAGATCCTCTCGCGGACGTTACTCCCGGAGCTCTCAGCGGAAGTGCTATCTCGCCTTGCCGATGGCGCAACGATCAGCGGGGTCACCGTGGGCGTGGACACGGCTGGGTCGTTTCAGTACCATATCGGTTAACCCGTCAACCGCCTCGCCGGAAAACAAAGGAGCGCATCGTGGCAATCTACATGAAGTGGGGTGATATCGACGGAGCCGTGTCGACCGACGGCTTCGACAAGTGGATCGAGCTCAGCTCGTTCCAGATGGGTGTGGGTCGTGCCATCGGGAGTGCTGCACGCGGCGCGGAAACCCGCGAAGCCAGCGAGCCGAGCATCAGCGAGATCGTGGTCACCAAGCGCCTGGACAAGTCGTCCACCAAACTGTTCATGGATGCCGTCGCCGGCGACCTGAGTGCGACCGTGAAATTCAAGTTCACCACGACCACGAAGGACAAGGTGGACACGTTCCTGGCGTTCGAACTGACCAACTGCGGATTGAGCGGCTTTAGCCTGTCGAGCGGCGGCGACGCGCCGACGGAGTCGCTGTCGTTGAACTTCACCAAGGTGATGTTCACTTACACAGGCCGTGACTCCAAGGTCGGCGGCTCGCCGGATACGGTTGGCTATGACCTGTTGAAGATGACCAAGGTCTGAGACCAGGACCAAAGCATGCCGGCAAGGGTCAGGGAATACGGTTCCCTGGCCCTTTCAACGTGTGGCAAATCTGTCTTGCTGGCGATGCCCCGCCAAAAAATCGGCGCGGCGCGATCCTCTCGACGGCCGCCCGGCCTTATACCGACGCTTGTTGATAGCGACTCATTCGATCCCACTGTCATGGCCGGGCGTGGCCGGGCCAAGCCCGGCCATGACAGTCGGCGCAACGCATAAGTTATCATCAACGAGCGTTGGTATCACCCATTGAACTCAACCGCGACCGCTGTGACGTTGTCGCTGACATTCATCGCCAGCGCCGCATCGATCAATGCCTGCGGCGGCTCTCCGTTGATCGCACCGAGCAGGTGGGCCAGTTCGTTCTCGGGTACCGTCTTGCACAGACCGTCGCTGCACAGCAGGAAACGGTCGCCGGGAATCAGCCGGTCACTGACCTTGTCGAGCGCGAACTCGTCGAGTTCCGCACCCACCGCTCGGGTGATCACGTTCGCCCGGGGATGACCATCGACTTCGTCAGGTCCGATTGCGCCGGCCTCCAGCAATTCCTGCACCAGGCTGTGGTCGCGGGTGATCTGCCGCAGCATGCCGCCACGCAGCAGATAGGCGCGCGAATCACCCGCCCATAGACAGGCAAAATGGTCGCCACGCGCCAGCATGACGACAACGGTCGAGGCCACCATCACATCCGGCCCACGCCGTGCCGCCTCTTCGCGCAATGCCAGGTGCGTCCGTTCGATCGCCAACCGCACCTGCGCCAGCAACTCCGACGCAGGCAGACCGGCCGGTATCGCCTCCAGTGCATCGGCAATCATGCCCGAGGCCACCTCGCCCGCCGCATGGCCGCCGGCACCATCGGCCACCGCCCAGAGACCGACATCGGGCCGGTCCACAAACGAATCCTCGTTATGCGAGCGTTTGGTTCCTGGATGGGTCAATGCCCAGGAATGGAAGCGCGGGGCCGTCATGACGGTGACTCCCATGTCGTCTCCCCCGTAGGTTCGTGCCCGGCGATGTCGGCCGCCGGTTTCGTCCCGTCCGTCCCTGCCCCCAGCATCGCTGCATACGTGGCCACATCCGGCAGGCTGCGCAGCACGATGCGCCCGGCCTTCACGCGCGGCGATCCCTCGCTCCACCACACGCCTTCGGCAGTCCTCGTTACCACTTCCGGCAAGTCCGGCGAACCGAGCATCGCGGAAATCTCTTGCGGTGGCGTGTCCTGTTCCAACGCCGCACGTCCAGCCGCTTCGCACTGGTCGAGCCAGGCGTTGCCTGGTGCGGATTCGGCCGCATCGATGTCGTGCTCGGAGAGGGCAGCGAAGGCGAGCGGAAAATACCGCCCCGCCTTGTCCACGCTCGGCAGCATCAGGCCAAGTGCCGCCCGGGCGCCGCACATGCCTGACGGCAAGGCAAAGCGCCACACCGGCGCCTCGAGGAACGCCGGCAGCCACGAATCACCCATCTGCGCGCGGCTGCCGGCTATCACCGACTGCAGCCAGTCATCCCAGCGATCGGTGAAGTCACGCGGCAAGCCGGCGCGCACGAAATCACCCCGCGCCGGCAGCTTTCCATAAAAGCCGACGGTCAAAGACCCGGACACCGGAAGTCTCTCAGCACACCGGGGGCGAACGGGTTGAGCACGGACCCGGCGCGGATTTCGAACGACGCGTGACGGTCGCCCAGAGTAAAGCTGAGCGTATAGCGGTCAGCCGATCCGGTCTGCTGCAGCGAGCCCTGGCCGAACACGCGGAACAGCGCCCAGGGCCCGGTGGCCTGGATGACCGGTTGTCCGCTCGAAGGCGGCGGGTCAAACACCAGCCGGACGTTGATCATCCGGGTAGGGCCCGGCCAGGTCACCGACACCGGGCGGATCGGCCCATGTGCGTAGACGATTGGCTGGCCATCGAGATCGAGCGTGACCTGCTTGGCGTCGGTATCGGTCGGCGTGATGTCGAAGCGGACTGTGGGCTGCGCGCCGCCGCCGGCGAAGAACAGGTCGCGGATCTGCGACGCGCGCTGGAACTGCGCCAGATCGGCCGGAGTGACCGGCGGCGCCACACCAGCCACCGGCTGCGCCTTCCAGGCGGTGCCGGACGTATCGACGAACGTGGCGAGGTTATCGTTGAAGAACTTGTCCAGCAGCCCGCCGGTCGCGAACAGCCTGGCAAAGTCATCCAACGGAATGTCATTGGTCGAGCCGGGCGTGAACGGGTAGCGCCCGGCAACGGCCTGCTTGCACAGCGAGGCCGGCCCGCCCGGCGCGCCGAATGCCTTCTTCACCTGGTCCAGTGCACCGCCGCCACGCAACTGATTGCCGCTGATCGCCATCGCCTGGATCCAGCGTGCAACCGGCTGCGGGTCGCGGCTCGCCTCTGCCTGCAGCAACTGGGCAGGATCGTCGCCGCCACCGAGCGCCGCCGCCGCGCCGCCGGCAGGCGCTGCGGCGAGCTTGGCGAGCTGCACCTGCAGGTCATTCAACAGTTTCAGCACGTTGTCGATCGGGGCGCCGGGGCCCTTGCCGACGAAATTGATCAGCGCGGCGTAGCGGTCCTCGATGGCCTTTCCCGGCGGTTCCGGCGGCGGTCCGGCGGCCTGGCCCAAAAGTCCCTGCAGCCGTCCTGCGGCACTGCTGGCGCTTTGCGAGGCGGCAGCGGCGGCAGCCTGGGCCGCTCCCTGCGCCGCGCCGGCAACGCCGGGTGGCGGCGGCGGCGGCACGGTCAATGTCAGTTGACGGGTGATGCCCGCAAGCAGGTCGCGCATCGGGGACTGCGGTGACGCCAGGATGTACAGGTCCTGCACTGCCTGTTGCAGGTTGCGCATCGGCTCGATATCGAGGTCGGCGAGAAGGTCATCCCATTGCTTGGCGTAGTCGGCGGTGTACAGCGCGATCACGTCACGCTGCAGCGTCAGCACCTGCGGGCTGGTAGGATCGATCTGCGCGTCCTTGCCGAGTACCCAGCTTTCGCTGGCGACCTGCCTGGTTGCGGCTGGCAGGTTCGGCAGCAGGACCTTGTAAAATCCGTCGACCGTGTAGAAGCCGATCACGCCCTCGGTCAGCGGCGCACCGGAGCGGCGGACGAACACCCGCACACCGGATGCGCCGGCCGCGTCCGCCGGCCGCCACGGCGGCAACGCCCGCGCCGCCTGCGAGCCGCGGATCGTGCCATAGACCCGATCGGCCAATGTCACCCGGCTGAAGGTCCGCCTTGCGTCCTCCACCAGGGCGCCATCGAGCGGCACCTTTTCCAGCGGCGTGTCGAGCAGCGAGGCGAGGTGGCGTTCCAGGCTGTCGCGCAGCGGCTTCGCTGCGGGGCCAGGCCAGGTGACCTGCCAATCCAGCGCCATCCACTCCTTGACCAGGTCGCGGTCGAGCGGACCGGCCGAACCCAGCATCAGATAGACGCGCGTCGCCTCGTACAAATATGCCGGCTGTTCGAAATGCGACCGCATCTGGCCTTCCAGCCGGACGATCAGGCGCGGCAACAGCACATGTTCCAGCGCATGGTGGTAGACGTCGCGGGCGCCGGCGCCGAGTTTGTCGGTCTGCGACAGGCCGGGGAACCACTGCATCGGCGGCGGTCCGGCATCCACCCCGAACGGCAATGCGCGCGCCTGGTCGAGCAACGGCACGATGCGCGGCAGTTGGGCGTCCTGCTGCCCCGCACTGATCTGATCCAGTTGCAGCGGCTGCGCGGTCTTGTTGTACGCGGCGAGTGCCGCATCCGATTGTGCGAGCGCGAGCTGGTTTGCCTGCCGCGTCTGCACCAGGGCGGCAGCGCCGCCAAGTGCGACCAGCAGCGCGACAGCTGCCACGCCGGCGCGCACGATGATATTGCGCCGCACGGCGGCGGGATCGCGAGACACCAGGGTCGCCTCGCCGAAGATCACGTCCTTCAGCAGCCTGGCGAGGAAATAGCTCCGACCTTGCTCCGGCCGCAGCGACGGCGCGCGCTGTGCATCGATGCCGAAGCTGCGTGCCATCGCGCCGGTGAGGCGATCGATCGGCGTGCCTTCCTGGGTGCCCGACGTCAGATAGGCACCACGCAGGAACGGCGCGGGATCCAGACGCGATCCACCGAACGCCTCGGCGAGGAACTCGTTCAGCGGCGAGGCGAGGCTGGCGACCTGCGCGGGGAAACCGGCGATCAGCGTACGGCGATCCGGACTGCGCTCGGCCTGCAGCCGATCGAGCAGCCGCTCGTTGAGCCGCTCCACCAGAAATTGGAATTCCGCGCCGAACAATCCTGCCGTGCCCGCTTCGGACTTGTTCAGCGGGAAGGTGACGCCCCACACCTGGCTGCGCCGCTCGCGGTCCAGATCGTCGAAGAACTCGGTGGATCCGGCAATCAGGTCAGCCTTGGTGAACAGCGCGTAGACCGGCACACGCACGCCCAGCTGATCATACAGCTCTTTCACCCTGCGGCGGATTGCGCGCGCGTGTGCAAGCCGGTCGGCGGGCGTTGCGGTGGCGATGTCGGACAGCGCGATCGCAACCAGTACGCCGTTCAACGGCTGGCGCGCGCGAGTGCGCTTCAGCAGGCCGAGAAACGCCTGCCAACCGGCCTTGTCGACCGTGGCGTCGGAATCCTGCGTGGTGTAGCGGCCAGCGGTATCGATCAGCACCGCGCTTTCGGTAAACCACCAGTCGCACATCCGGGTACCGCCGACACCGGCGACCGCGCTTTGTCCCATCTCGGCGGCCAGCGGGAACGTCAGGCCGGCGTTCAGCAGTGCCGTGGTCTTGCCGGCACCAGGCGGCCCGATGATCGCGTACCACGGCTGCTCATACAGGTAGCCGCGCGCGCCGGACGCCTTCTTCAGCAAGGCCAGGGCCGTGGTCAGTTTGTCGCGCATCGCCGCGACTTCTTCCGCCGATGCGGCAGCCGTGGGATCGGCCTGTGCCGCAGTGACTCCCTCGACCAGGGTGTTCTCGTTCTTCCGCCGCCGCCGATCGAGCCAGAAATTCACGCCGGCCCAGATCAGCAGCATCACGACGATGACGATGGCGCGGGGGATCCAGTCTTCGAGGAACGACAGGAACGGCCCGAACAGCCACACCAGCACGCCGAGCAGTACGACGCCGATGAAACTCAGGAACCAGCGAGACCCGAGGAAGCGCAGAACGGCACGCATGGTTCAGCCTTGCCTCCGCAGCACGACTTCGATCCGGCGGTTCTGCTCGCGGCCTTCCGGTGTGGTGTTGGGCGCCACCGGATCCGCATCGGCGTGGCCCCGCGCCGTCACCCGGCCCGGATCGCCCAGCGTCCGCACGATGATTGCCCGTGCAGCGTCGGCTCGCGACGCAGAGAGCTGGAAGTTGGAGGGAAACTGCACCGTGTGGATCGGCTGGTTGTCGGTGTAGCCGTCCACCGTGACCGGTCCCTTCTCGGCCTTCAATGCCTCACCGATGCGTTCGAGCAGATGTACATAATTGGCCGCCACGGTGGCGCTGCCGGATGCGAACAGGCCGGTGTTGTGGATGCGCACGATCGGCATGGCGTGGTCGCCGAGAACGGTGACCAGGCCCTGGTCGATCTCCGGCTTCAGGAACACGTAGAGCGGTTCCGGCGCCACGGTCTGCGGCGGCGGCGGCGGTGGCGGCCGCACCGGTGCGGCACGGGTGATCTGCGGCATATGCGCAAGCGGTGCGCCGGTCAGTTGCGCGAACAGGTCGTCCGACGCGGCATTGAGACCGGTGGAGAACCACACAAACAGTCCGCCGATCACGGTGAGCGCGGCAGCGCCCATCACCCAGGTCGGCACCGCGGCACGCGCGGGTTTGTAAGGTGCCTGCACACCCTGCCAATGCGGCGCCAGCGCCGGATCGGCGGCCTGTCGCTGGCGCACGATGATCGCGTAGAGATCCTCGCGCAGCTTATCCAGTTCGCCCGGGCCGCGCGGCGAAAGCCGGTAGCGTCCCTGGAAGCCGAGACTGAGGCAGAGGTACATCAGCTCGAGCACCGGCAGGAATGTGCCGGGATTCTGCCGGAGTTGACCGAGCAGATCGAAGAAGCGCTCGCCACCGCGCACTTCCTGGTGGAAACTGGAGACCAGCGAGCGTGCCGCCCAACCGCCGGCGCTGCCCCACGGCGTGTTCAGCACCACATCGTCAAGGCTGGCGCACAGTGCGTAATGCGATGGCCGAAGCTGATCCATCGGCACGCCGCCGTCGCGCGCCGCCTGCTCGAAGTTGCGGATCTGCTGGATTGCGCGTTCGCGCAGTTCGCCGGGATCGGGCTGGCTGTAGGTGTTGCGCAAACGGCCGAGCAGTTGCAGCAGCGGGGCGGCGGCGGCGATCAACGGATTGAGGCCGAGGCTGATCTTCTCTCCGCCATCGCCGGCGATCGGCGCGGCCTGCGGCGGCGGTTGCGACGGCGACAGCGGGTCACGAAATGCCGGCTGAGGCGTGGCCTGTGGGGGCGGTGCCGCCCGGCGCCCGCCTGGGACCGGGCGGATGACCGTACGGTCGGAATCGTCCGGTTCAGAGAAGGGATTGTCGCTCATGCCGTTATTCCAACGTCATGGGTCATCCTCGGATCGCCCAAAGTTCCAGTCGCAGATTGGGGAAATCGCCGGACACGTGAATCGCGAAGCCGCCGGAATTCTGCATCTGCTGCCAATGCGGACTGGCGCGATCCAGCTCGAAATACGTCGCACCCGCGTAGAACGGCAATTGCCGCGGCGCCACCGGAAGCGGCCGCACGGCAATGCCCGGCAGCGCGACGTTCACCAATTCGCGGATATGCTCCACCGCGCCGATCTTCACCTGCGACGGGAACAGCCGGCGCAACTGCTCGGCCTGCACGTCCGCCTGCACCGTCAGCACGAAATTCGACGCGCGCAGGATCGAACGATCGGTGATCGGCCCCACCCGCACACCGTGCCGCGCCTCGCGCAGCGGGATCGCGATCGCGGTCGCCTCCAGCACTGCCGACAGCGCTCGCCGCAGGTCGGCGACCACCGGTGCAAAACTGCGCTGCAAATCGTCGTGGCGATAGGCGGGATACGCATTCGGCCGTCGCGTCTCGAGGAACGTCGCGAACTCGCCCGCCATCTGCACCAGCGTGACGTACAGCGATTCCGGATGCACGTTTGCCGCGTCCGCCCAATGCGCCAGCACGTTCTGCCAGCCGTTGATCGATTGCAGCAGCAGGAAGTCGGCAACCTGCGCCACGCCGGACTGGCCCGGTGCGGTCATGCGCGCTGCCAGCGCTTCGCCGCGCTGGTTCAGCATGCCCGACAATTCGGCGATCAGGCCTGCCAGCGGCGCAGACGCCGAACACACCAGTGACGGCGGAACCCATCGCTCATCCAGCACGATGCGACGATCGGCGGTGACTTCGGTGATGCGGGCCAGGCCGATGCACAGATACCCGGTGCGCTCATCGGTCTCCAGCAGGTAGCGCATCCGCAGCCGCCCGATCTGCAACTCGGCTGGCTGCGGCGAAGCGGAGTGCGTGTCGTAGGCCTCGAACGGACGGGCGTTGTAGCGGCCTTCGGTGGCGGCATCGGCGACCTCGACCGCGCCGGCCTGGCGAATCGGCAGCGCCAGGAAAATCAGCACGTTGCGCGCACTGTCCGGCACATCGAGCGGCGGCGGATGATCGGCCTCGCCCGGCAGCGCGAAAGGCGTGCCATCCTCGAACACACCGGAAGCCGATGCGAGCGCGAAGCGCCCGGTGCCGAGCAGGTCGCGATCCAGCGCGTATTCGACCAGCCCCCAGGGATGCGGGCGCAGTGCCTGCACGCGTCCGCGCACAAGCTGCTCCGTCCAGCGATCCTGTTGCTGGAAGTGCTGCGTGCGCAGGAACATGCCTTCCTGCCAGACCACGCGGTTCGTCCAGCTCATCGATCGGCTTCCCCCCAATCGCACGTATCATGACGCAGGCGCGGTGCCCGCGCCATTTCTCAAGCCGCGGGCTTCAACGAAATAGCAAGTTTGCCGACGTTGAGTACCAGTTTTGTCGGACCGCTATCCGCGGCCGGTGCATCGGCACGCCATTTCGCTTGGTCAATGTCTCGATACAGCACCACGACGCCAATCGCCTGCACGCCGGATTTCAGTTCGAACGTCTTTGTCTGGGTCTCTCCGGGCGAGAGTACAAATTCCTGTGAGCCTGCATCATCCTGGCCCAGCGTCTGCTGTTCGTGCTCGGTCAGCGCGAACACATCGCCACGTTCGAACTTGGCCGTGGCCGTCAGTTGGTAGATGCGCACCGCGACCGGGTTGGGTTTGCCCGCGGTGTCGGGGTTCTGGTCGGCGCTGCCCACCATCGTCACGGTCAGTACGGCAGGCGGTTTCGGCGGCGGCGCACAGCGCAGCAAGGCCAACGGTGCGGCCAGGGCTGGCAGCATCGGCAACAGCGAACGGCGGCGGATCATCCTCGCTCCTTCGTGGATACCTCGTGCAGCGAGCGCTCGTAGGCACGGGCGAATGCCTTGCCGAAAGCGCTGTCGAAATCGTCGGCGAGCGCCTGCACGGTGCGGGCATGCAGCGCCTCATAGGCATCCCAGGCACGTGCCTTCTTCTGCGCCGGCAACAGCGTCATGCCACCGCCCTGTTCGGCGCTGGCACGCAGCTTCGCCGGATCCAGGCCGTCCAGCATCGCCCGGACCGCCGCCTGCATCGCCGCCATCGAGGCCAGTTCATGCAGCCTGATGTCACGCAGGGCGTCAGCCACCGCCTCGTGCGGCGCCATGTCGGTACGGCGTCCTGTCCCAAGCAGCGCGGCCAGCGCATCGTCGTCGCCGGCGGAGAATTTCAGCGGATTGTTGCCGCGCGCCTGGATCATCGTCTGCTCGATGCGGAACTCGCTCTTGATCGACGCCCGGGCGATCAGGACGGCCCGCAGGCCCGCGACCAGCGCGCGGAACGCCTTGCCCAACGCAAGCATGGTCGCAGGGGGATCGGTCGGACGCGCATCCTGCAAGCCGACACCTTCGAGGAAGGCCGCGAGCAACGCGCCGTCGTCTTCGACCGGTTGCGGCTGCGCAGCCTGCACAGGGCGCGCCGCCGCCGCCGGCGGCCGTGGCGCAGCCCGCACCGGCGGCGGCGGTGGCGGGATGGGCATAGCGCCCGGTTGGTCAAACGGCGACGCCTCGGTCGCCTGGCCGACTGACGGCTCGGCAAATGGCGAGGCCAGCGGTACCGCATCATTGTGGGTGACGGGTTGAGGAGCCGGCTCTGGCGCCGGGATCGGTGCAGGCGCTGGCGCCGCACGGGCCACGGGAGGCGGCGCGGCCTGAGGTACGGGTCTCGAAGGGGATGCAGATGGTGCTGCCGATGGCGGGGTGATTCCCTCGAGCAGGTCCTTGTCCCAGTCGTCAGGCAGCAGATCGTCGCCTGGAATGATGCCACCTGATTGCATCGGCATCTGGCCGACCTGGGCCGGTGGTCGGAACGCATCCTCCATGCTCGACGAATGATCCGCCTGGGTCGGGCCGCGGAACGGCGTCTCGTTTGGCTCCGGCGCAAGCGGATCGAAATCGTGCGGCAATTGCGCCGCCGTCGGATTGATACGAATACTGGGATGGTCGGGTTCGTCGAACGGATTCCGCTCCTGGCGAGCCGGCGCGAACGGATCCATGCCGAACGGATCGCCGAACGGGCTGCCACCTGCGTGCTGGCCGGCCGCCTGCCCGCCTATCGAGCCCGAAGCGCCGCCCAAATGGTTCGGCGCTTCTTCGACCAGCCGGACTTCGATCTCATAGGCGCCGAGGCGCACGCGATCGCCATCGCGCAGGCTGCGCACGTCGCCCGCGCCGATCGGTCCGGCTTCGCGATTCAGGAAGGTGCCATTGGTGGAAGTATCGGCGAGCTGCCAGTCGCCGCTGCGGAACGCCACAGCGAAATGGCGCTTGGACAGCAGGCGCTCGGGATCCGGCAGCACCCAATCCACACCGGGTCCGCGGCCGACGGAAAACTCTCCGCCGGGCACGTTGCGGGTTTCGGGTGCCACCGCGTCGGGGCAGCGCAGGACCGTCATCGTCAGTTGCATGGTGTCAGCCGATTATCGCCTGCAGGCCGGCCGCCTGGCTTTCGTTCACGCTGTCTCGGCGGGCAGCCGGCCGGGGCCGCCCGCGGCGATATTACGCCCACTTTCCAGAAAGCGGCGCAATCTTGCTTGCTGGCGCGTAACGTCACCGCGAATGGCGGCGAGGGCCACCGCTCCCGCGACCGCGGCGCCGGCGAGGTGCGGCGCAGGCGGTACCGCAGGCTGGCCTTCCGGCGCCATCGAATCACCACTCCAGAACGCAGCGACCGCCGTCCAGGCTTCCGGACTGCCGAAACCGCTGGCCTCCGCCAGGCTCCAGGCCGCGCGGCGCGGCTTGTCGCCCTGCTGGCGCACCCAATCCTCCGCCGCCTCGCGGGCGCGCCGATCGGCATCCGGCAGGTCGGCCGGCGCGGTGTGCGCGGCACACATGCAGGCCCACCACACCGCCTCGCGCTTCGGCAGTGCATGGGCGACCAGGCGAGTTGCCTCGAGCAGGAATCCGCCAGCCTCCAACCGTTCGAGCGCGTCGGTGATCCGGGCGCAGCCGTCGGCCACGGCGGCAGCCGCCGGCCCGAAGGCCAGATGTGGCCTCAGCGCGGTCAGATCGCCGCCATTCAGCTTGATCATTGCCTGGGACATGTCGCTGGTCAGTTGATCATGGTGATGCCGCCCTTGAGCTGCAGCATCGCATCGCCGTTCACCTGGGTCATCAGGCCTTTGACCTGCGTCTGCACCTGGCCCTCGATCGTTATCATCATTCCCTTGATGGTGACGCCCATCTGATCGATCTTTATGGAGCTCTGGCCAACTTTCAGCTCGATGCTCTGCATCGCCTCGTTGGCGATCGCTCCCAGACCCGCCTTGAGGCTGACATTGCCCATCGACACGTCGGTACTGTGGTTGCCCATGGAAACCTGTTCGTTCAGGTTGCCAGTGGCCACCTTCAGGCTGTGGTCACCCGTCTGCACGGCGGTGGAGTGGTTGCCGTCGGTCACCGTCAGGCTGTGGTCCTGCTTGATCTTGATCGTCTGGTTGTTCTGGATATCGACGGTCTCGTCCTTCTTCACCGTAACGATACGGCAATTATCGACGGTCAACGTCTGGTCGTTCTTGACGTAGGTAGTCTGGTCCTTCTGGGCCTGTGTATAGACGAGTTCATGGCCCTTCTTGTCGTCGAAGGTGAACTCGTT
>DATAPW010000078.1:0-20251 GCA_036265005.1 Acetobacteraceae bacterium
CCTGCCCAGCGTGACCGCCTGGTCGCTGCCATGGCCGAGGTCGAGCGATTGATGCGGACGGCGGCCGTCGAAGTCGGGGTGGAGTTGCCGGACAGCGAGGATGCCCGCTGGTGCCTCGGCGAATACTTCCGCGAACTTGCCGAGCGCTTCGAGACCGGGTTCGACCCGGGCAGGAGCAACCCTGCGCTGGACGTCGACATGACGCCCCCGGCCGGCTGCTTCGTGATCGCGCGGATCGATGGCCGAGCCGTGGGATGCGGTGCGTTCAAGCGCCAGGGCAAAACGATGGGCGAGATCAAGCGGATGTGGACCGCGCCGTCCGCACGCGGCCGCGGGGTCGCACGCCGTGTGCTGCAAACCCTGGAGGCCGCGGCGCGCGCCTCCGGCGTGAAGCGATTGCGCCTCGAAACCAACCGGACGCTGCGGGAGGCGCAGGCGCTCTACCGCCAGGAGGGCTACCAGGAAGTCGCCGCCTTCAACGACGAACCCTATGCGCATCATTGGTTCGAGAAGCGATTGTAGGGGCGATCTGCGCGCACCGTCGTGATTCCCGCGCAGGCGGGAGTCGAGCGGCCGATTGAGCGCGTTGCAACGCCTGGATAATCGCCTGCGCGACTATGACGCATGAGCTACGGTTTGGTCCGACGAACGACCGGACGGGTAGCTCAGGCTCCGGCTGCTCCTGTCCAATCCGCCGCACGCATGCTAAGCGCCGCGGTCGAGGAAATACCCGCATGGACGCACCCGCCAACCGATTGCTCTCCCGTCGCCCCACGGCGCCGCTGGCCGGCCGCATCACCGTGCCGGGCGATAAATCGATCAGCCATCGCGCACTGATGTTCGGCGCGCTGGCGGTGGGAGAAACCCGCATCGCCGGCCTGCTCGAGGGCGAGGACGTGCTGCGCACCGCCGCGGCCATGCGCGCTCTCGGCGCCGAGGTGACGCACGATCCGGACGGCACCTGGCGGGTCGCCGGCCGTGGCATCGGCGGGCTCATCGAGCCGGCGGATGTGCTCGACATGGGCAACTCCGGCACCGCGGCCCGCCTGCTGTGCGGCATCCTGGCAAGCCATCCGCTGTTCGCCGTCATGACCGGCGATGCCAGCCTGCGGCGCCGGCCGATGCGCCGGGTGATCGACCCGTTGTCGGCCTGCGGTGCGCGGTTCGCCTCGCGCGACGGCGGCCGGCTGCCGCTCGCCGTGCAGGGTCCGACCGAGGCGCTGCCGCTGGAATACCGCGTGCCGGTGCCGTCGGCGCAGGTGAAGTCGGCAGTGCTGCTCTGCGGCCTGAATGCGCCAGGCGTCACCCGCGTGGAAGAACCCGAGGCGACGCGCGACCACAGCGAAAACATGCTGCGGCATTTCGGCGCCAGCGTGCAGGTGGAAGCGGATGGCCGACGGCGCATCATCACATTGCATGGCCAGCCGGAACTGCGCGCGGCCGACGTGATGGTGCCGGGTGATCCTTCCTCCGCGTCGTTCCTGGCGGCGGCAGCGCTGCTGGTTCCCGGCTCGCGGCTGGTCCTGCCCGGCGTCGGGTTGAATGAACTGCGCTGCGGGCTGTTCGCCACGCTGGCCGAGATGGGCGCCGACATCGTCACCGAGAACCGCCGGGTACAGGGAGGCGAACCGGTGGGCGACCTCGTCGTCACCCATGGAAAGCTGCGCGGCGTCGATGTTGCCTGGGAACACGCACCCACCATGATCGACGAGTACCCCATCCTTGCGGTGATCGCCGCGACCGCGTCCGGCACCACGCGGATGCGCGGGCTGAAGGAACTGCGCGTGAAGGAAAGCGACCGGCTGTCGGCCACCGCCGCATTGCTGACGGTGAACGGCGTAAGAGCCGAGATCGATGGCGACGACCTCATCGTCCATGGCACCGACCGGCCGCCGGCCGGCGGCGGCATGGTCGAGACCCACATGGACCACCGCATCGCCATGAGTGCACTGGTACTCGGCTTGGCGACGGACCAGCCGGTGACGGTGGACGACGCCGGCTTCATCGACACGAGCTTCCCCGGGTTCGTTGAATTGCTGAACGGCGCAGGCGGGACGCTGGCGGCGGCGTGAGCGGTCCGGTCATCGCCCCGGTCATTGCCCCGGTCATCGCCATCGACGGACCGGCCGCGGCAGGGAAGGGCACGCTGGCGCGGCGGCTGGCTGCGACGCTGGGGCTGCCCTACCTGGACACCGGCCTGCTGTATCGCGCGGTCGGCCGTCGAGTGCTGGAGGCCGGCGGCGAGCCGGCCGATCCGGTGGCAGCCGAGAAGGCAGCGCGTGCCCTGGTGCCGGCCGACCTGGAGCGCGGCGACCTGCGCGGCCCGGTGGCCGACGCCGCGGCGGCCGCGGTGGCGGCGATCCCGGGCGTGCGTGCGGCCCTGCTGGATTTCCAGCGCGGCTTCGGGCGGGAGCGCGGTGCAGTGCTGGACGGCCGCGATATCGGCACGGTGATCTTTCCCGATGCCCCGGTGAAGCTGTTCGTCACCGCCAGCCTGCCCGAACGGGCACATCGCCGCTGGCTGGAGCTTCAGGCCAAGGGTGTCGCCGCGGATCCTGCCACCGTCGAGGCGGACATGCTGGCGCGCGACACGCGCGATGCACCGAACATGCGACAGGCGGCGGACGCCATCGTGCTGGACACCACGGACCTCGACGCCGAAGCCGCTTTCGATCAGGCGCTGGCGGCGGTGCGTCGAGGCTTGGAGAAATAGAGACCAGACCAACCAATACCGGCGCCGCATTGATTATGACAGATGCACCGCATGATTGTCATGGCTGGGCTTGTCCCGGCCGCGAGGAAGTTCCGCCAACCGCCAGTGCCGACAGGATTTTTGCCAGCTACGCGCTGTACCGTCATGGCGGACTTGGCCCCGCCATCCACGTCTTTCGCTGCAGCGGGCCAGAGAAACGTGGTTGGCCGGCCTTCGCCGGCCGTGACGGAGTGAGGCGCCCTCAGCGGCTTGGAATTGCGTTGGGCGGCCCCGAGGCATCAGGCCGCCCATTTCGCCGCCGCCCGCCACCGCGCCGAATGCTGCGATATTGCCGAACCAATTCACCGTGCAAAACCGCATGGATGCTTGACTTCACCGCTTTGCGGCGTATTTCTGCGTCACGCAACCATTGCGTGCTTTTCATAACCCGGCCCGCGCAACCCGCGGGCAAGACGTGTTTCTGGAACGGAATGCGCAAACCGACGGCATAGCCCGGGCCCGCCCGGAACCCCCGTAACGGAACACAACCACCACATGGCATCAACCGCCACTCTCGCCCGCGCCATCCCGCCTGCACCGATGCAGGACCATTTCAAAGGCGAGGACTTCGCCTCGCTGCTCGATGAGACCCTCGGCCAGGATACCGGCTTCGACGGGTCTGTCGTCACCGGCCGCATCCTCCGCCTCACCGACGAATACGCCATCGTCGACGTCGGCCTGAAATCCGAGGGCCGCATCGCCCTCAAGGAATTCGGCCCGCCCGGCACCAAGCCCGAGATCAAGCCCGGCGATACCGTCGAACTGTACGTCGAGCGCTATGAGGACAAGGACGGCGCCATCATCCTGTCGCGCGAGAAGGCCCGGCGCGAGGAGGCCTGGACCAACCTGGAAAAGGCGTTCGAGACCCAGCAGCGCGTCAACGGCACGATCTATGGCCGGGTGAAGGGCGGCTTCACCGTCGATCTCGGCGGCGCCGTGGCATTCCTGCCCGGCTCGCAGGTCGATATCCGCCCGGTGCGCGACGTCGGGCCCCTGATGGGCAGCCCGCAGCCGTTCCAGATCCTCAAGATGGACCGTGCCCGCGGCAACATCGTCGTGTCGCGCCGCGCCGTTCTCGAGGAAACCCGCGCCGAACAGCGCTCCGAGCTGATCCAGGGCCTCAAGGAAGGCCAGATCCTCGACGGCGTGGTGAAGAACATCACCGACTACGGTGCGTTCGTCGATCTCGGCGGCGTGGACGGCCTGCTGCATGTCACCGACATCGCCTGGCGCCGCATCAACCACCCGTCCGAGGCGCTGCAGATCGGCCAGCAGGTCAAGGTGCAGGTCATCCGCTTCAACCCGGAGACCCAGCGCATCAGCCTCGGCATGAAGCAGCTCGAGGCCGATCCGTGGGAAGGCGTGGCGGCGAAGTATCCGCCGGGCGCCAAGTACACCGGCCGCGTCACCAACATCACCGACTACGGCGCCTTCGTGGAGCTGGAGCCGGGGGTCGAAGGCCTGGTGCACGTCTCGGAGATGTCCTGGACCAAGAAGAACGTCCATCCCGGCAAGATCGTCGCGACCAGCCAGGAAGTGGACGTCATGGTGCTGGACGTGGACAGCTCCAAGCGCCGCATCTCGCTCGGCCTGAAGCAGGTCCAGCGCAACCCGTGGGAGCAGTTCGTCGACGAACATCCGATCGGGTCGGTGGTCGAGGGAGAAATCCGCAATATCACCGAGTTCGGCCTGTTCATTGGGCTGTCCGCGGACATCGACGGCATGATCCACATGTCCGACCTGTCGTGGGACGAGCCGGGCGAACTGGCGATGGCCAAGTTCGAAAAGGGCGAGGTGGTGAAGGCCAAGGTGCTCGACGTTGACGTCGAGAAGGAGCGGATCAGCCTGGGCATCAAGCAGCTCAAGGACGATCCGGCCGCCTCGGTGCTGGATTCGGTGCACAAGGGCGAAGTCGTCACCTGCGTGGTCACTGCGATCCAGTCGAACGGCATCGAGGTCAAGGTCAACGACGTGCTGACCGGCTTCATCCGGCGCGCCGAACTGGCCCGCGACAAGGGCGACCAGCGCCCTGACCGCTTCGCCGTCGGCGAGAAGGTGGACGCCAAGATCGTCGCCGTGGACCGCGCCGCCCGCAAACTTTCCCTCACGATCAAGGGCAAGGAAGTCGAGGAGGAGAAGCAGGCGATGGCCGAGTTCGGGTCGTCCGACTCGGGTGCCTCGCTCGGTGACATCCTGGGAGCGGCCATTCGTCGCCGCAACCAGCAGGCGCAGACCGAGAACTGACAGCCGTCTAGTGCCGGCATTGCGATGAGCCTGGAGACCGACCTGTTGTTGGACCGGCGGCGCCTCAAGCGCCGCCTGTTCGCCTGGCGGACGGTTGCGGTGCTCGGCGTGCTGGCCGCGGTGCTGGTGGCTTTGCGCGGCGAGGGCGTGCCGCTCTTCGGAAAGGCCCATCTGGCGCGGCTCACCGTGACCGGCATCATCACCGACGACCGCAGGCTGGACGAGACGGTCCGCAAGCTCGCGGATAACAATGGTGTGAAGGCGCTGATCGTCTCGATCGACAGCCCGGGCGGCAGCGTGGCCGGCGGCGAGGGCTTGCACGACGCCATCGCCGAGGTGGCGTCGAAGAAGCCGGTCGTGGCAGTGATGGGTGGCACGGCTGCGTCGGCCGGCTACATGATCGCCGTGCCGGCCTCGCGCATCTTCGCCCGTGAAGGCACGCTGACCGGTTCGATCGGCGTGCTGCTGGAAACCGGCGAGGTGTCCGGCCTGCTGAAAATGCTCGGCATCAATGGCGAGACCATCGTCTCAGGTCCACTGAAGGATCAGCCCAGCTTTATCAGGCCGCTCACACCGGAAGGCAGGGACGTCCTCCATGGCATTGTAATGGATATGTATGATCAGTTCGTGGGCATGGTCGCCACCGGACGGCACATGGAGGCCGAGCGGGTGCGCGAACTCGCCGACGGGCGTGCCTATACCGGGCGCCAGGCGCTGCAGCTCGGCCTGATCGATGCCATCGGCGGCGAGCACGACGCGCGCGAATGGCTGGCCAAGACCAAGGGCGTCTCGGCTGACCTTCCGGTGGACGAGGTCTCGACCAGCTCCTTCGCCGGGCGCGCCTTCTCCTCCAGCCTCGGCTGGATATTAGATTCACTTTGGAAAAGCCTTTTTTCCCAAGGAGTTATCCTTGACGGCGCGTGGGCGCTCTGGCAACGTTCCGGCGGCTGAATTGTCGGGCGGCTGCCGGGGTCATGACCAAATCGGAGCTCATCGCGGAACTCGCCGCCAGCAATCCCCATTTGC
Source organism: Acetobacteraceae bacterium (assembly GCA_036265005.1). Taxonomy (GTDB): domain Bacteria; phylum Pseudomonadota; class Alphaproteobacteria; order Acetobacterales; family Acetobacteraceae; genus JAMXLO01. Next base: position 6,023 of record DATAPW010000078.1, read on the forward strand.
GTGGGGCCGACGTGGAACTGATCGTGGCGACGATTTTCGACCAGATCACCGGCGCGCTGTCGCGCGGCGAACGGGTGGAGCTGCGCGGCTTCGGCGCCTTCACGGTGAAGCGCCGCAATGCCCGCACCGGGCGCAATCCCCGCACCGGCGAAGCGGTGCCGGTGGACGAAAAGGCGGTGCCGTTCTTCAAGGCCGGCAAGGAATTGCGCGACCGGGTGAACCGCGGCAAGCCGGCGCGCTCGCCGGCGGCCTGAACCCCCGGGTGGGGACGTCATGCGGCTGCTGATCGCACTTCCCCTGCTGTTGCTGCTGGTATTGTTCGCGCTGTCCAACACCGGCCCGGTGCGCCTGGGGATCTGGCCCACCGATTATGCGGTGCAATTGCCGCTGTCGCTCGCGGTACTTGGCGGCATGGCGATCGCCTTCCTGGCGGGCGGCTTGCTGGTCTGGTTCTCCGCCCTGGCGCAGCGGCGTCGCGCCCGGCACGCCGAGCAGGCGGTGCGGCTGCTCGAGGCCCAGGTGCAGGAACTCAAGACGCGATTGCCGCAGGCGCAGTTGCCGCCGCCATGACCGGCGTCGTGCGGGTCAAGATCTGCGGCATCAACGATCCGGCGGCGTTCGATACCGCGATCGAGGCCGGCGCCGACTGGGTCGGCTTCGTGTTCTTCCCGCCGTCGCCGCGCTTCATCGCGCCGGCCCGGGCTGCCGCCCTGTCCGCGCGCTCGCCGGGCGGACCGCCGCGCGTCGGCCTGTTCGTCGATCCGACGCCTGACGCGATCGCCGCGACGCTCGATACGGTCAGGCTCGACATCCTGCAGCTTTACGGCGCGCTGGACCTTACCGCCCTGCGCATTCGCTTCGGCCTGCCGATCTGGCGTCCTGTCGGCATCGCCACCGCTGCGGACCTGCCGGCCGACGCCGATGGGGCGGACATGCTGCTGTTGGAGGCCAAGGCGCCGCCCGACGCGACGAGGCCAGGCGGCAATGCGACCCGCTTCGACTGGCCGCTGCTGCGCGACTGGGCGGCGCCGGCGCCCTGGATGCTGGCCGGCGGCCTGACGGTGGGCAACGCCGCCGATGCCATCCGCACCACCGGCGCGCATGCGGTGGATGTCTCGTCCGGGGTCGAGAGCGCGCGCGGCGTGAAGGATCCGGCGCTGATCCGCGCCTTCATCGGCAACGCCAGGGCGGCATGACCCCGGTTTCTCTGCGGCACGCAACGCCGCAGGATGCCGAGGCTCTCGGCGCAATCCACGTGCAGTGCTGGCGCGAGGCCTATGTCGGCATGGTTCCGGACGACGTCCTGGCAGGCCTGGACCCCATGGCGTGGGCAGCGATGTGGCGCGGCGCGCTGTCGCGGGGCGTGGCTGTCCCGCTTGCGATGCAGCAGCACGCCATCGCCGGCTTCGGCTGCAGCGGCGCGCAGCGCGATGCCGCCCTGCCGCAGTCCGGCGAAATCCGTGCGCTGTACGTGCTGCGCTCGGCGCAGCGGCTGGGGATCGGTCGCACCCTGATGGCGGCCATGGCGCGCCACCTGCTGGCCCAGGGCCACCACTCGAGGCGAACCTGCCCGCGCGCCGCTTCTACGAGGCGCTGGGCGGCCGCATGGTCGCCAGGCGGGACCAGGAGCACGCAGGCTTCAACGCTGTGGAAATCGCGTACGGCTGGGACGATCTGACGCGCCTGACCTGAAGCGGTCAGGCTTTCGGCGGCGGTTCCTCGCCCTTCGGCTTCGTCGCTGCCAGTTGCTGGCGCAGTGCCTCCAGTTCGGCACGAAGCTGGGCGATTTCCTGCGCGCGCGGATCGCCCGCCGGTTGCGCGGGGTCGCTGCCTTCCGTGCCGCGGTAGAACGGCGTGAACAGGCTGAACGCCCGCTCCATCATCGCCATGTTCTGCCGGCCGACCTCCTCCATGTTCCCGAACGGGAACAGGCTGCCCATGCTCTTCTGCATCGCGGCGTGCATCTGCGCCTGCTGCTGCGTCAGCGCCCCCATCGCCTGTTCCAGGAAGCGCGGCACCATGCTCTGCATCTGGTCGCCGTAGAAGCCGATGAGCTGGCGCAGGAACGCGGTGGGGAGCAGGGCGCGGCCCTTGCCTTCCTCCTCGACGATGATCTGGGTGAGCACGCTGCGCGTGATGTCCTCACCGGTCTTGGCGTCGTAGACCACGAAGTCGCGCCCCTGCCTCACCATGTCGGCCAGGTTGTCCAGCGTGATGTAGCTGGAGCTCTCGGTATTGTAGAGCCGCCGGTTGGCGTATTTCTTCACCACGACCGGCGGCTTGTCGTCGGCCTTCTGGACGGGCTCGATCTGGATGGTTTCGGCCATGCATGCCTCGGGGCTATGACGGCACCTAGCATGCGACCTATGCCGCACCTGCGAAAGCCCTTTCTGTGCAGCGACGACTAACACCAGGTTTAAGGCGGTCGTGGCGGAACGCGCTGCGCCGTTCCGCCCTGCAATTCCGGGACGATCCCGCGTCGGCATCATGCCAGGCCGCGCGCCAGCCAGCTTGAACCCGCGGTGTCCTCGACCGACAATGGCCCGATCCGGGCAAACCAGGGGGGCGATGATGAACGATGCCAGCGGGGGCGCTGCCCAGTACGCCTGGATTCGTGAGCGCATCGCCCGCATACCGCGGATGAAGCTGGCCCTCACTCCCACCCCGATCGAGGAGGCGCCGAACCTGTCTCGCGCCCTCGGCGGCCCGCGCATCTTCATCAAGCGCGACGACCTGACCGGCGTGGCGTTCGGCGGCAACAAGCTGCGCAACCTGGAGTTCCGGCTGGCGCGCACCATGGCGGAGCAGCCGGACACTGTGGTGGTCGGCCTGGACATCCAGTCCAACTCGGCGCGCCAGACGATTGGCGCCTGCAACAAGCTTGGTCTGCGCACGATACTGGTGCTGGAAGGCCGGAAGCCGGACATCGTGCAGGGCAACCTGCTGGTGGACTACCTGCTGGGTGCCGAGGTGGTGTTCGCGCCGACCCGCGACGCCCAACGCGCCGCGTTGGACGAGCATGCGCAGCGCGTGCGCGCGGCGGGCGGGCGGGCGCACATCCTCAACGACAATCCGATGTTCGACGTCGCATCGGCGCTGGCCTACCTGGAGACCACGCTGGAACTGCTGGAGCAGTTGGGCAGTGCCGGCGTGCAGCCCAACGCCTTCTACATGTCGTCGAGCGGCAAGGGGCAGGCCGGCCTGGTACTCGGCAAGCGCCTGACCAATGCGGGTCATGCCGTGCATGGCGTCACCGCGACGGACGAGTTCCACGTGCCGTCGCGCACCGCGGCGATCGCCAACGAGACGCTGCAGGTATTGGGCCTCGATCCCGGCGTGACCGAGGACGAGGTTGCCAACGACATGGGGTTCGTCGGCGCCGGCTACGGGATCCCGAGCGAGGCATCGGTGGAGGCAACAAGGCTGTTCGCACGGATGGAGGGCGTGATCCTCGATCCGGTCTACACCGGCAAGGCCGCCGCCGGCATGATCGCGCATATCCGCGATGGCCGTTACGACAAGAATGATGTGCTGGTGTTCGTGCATACCGGCGGAACGCCGTCGATCTTCACCTGGAACAAGCTCTGGCTCTGAGGGGAACCACGGTCATGCAACGCCGCGACTTCCTGACCGCGCTGGCCGGCGCGCCGCTGCTGGTCGGTGGCCTGCGCGCGCATGCGCAAGCCACGCCGGCCGCCGCCCTGACCTATGGCCAGAGTGTCGGCGTTTTGACACTGGACCCGGTGCACGGATCCTACACGCTGTATCCCGCGGGCAGCGAGGCGGCGCTGTGCATCTACGACGGGCTGCTGACCTTCGCGCCCGACATGAAGATCATCCCGCAGCTCGCCGAGAGCTGGACGATGGCGGACGACCTGAAGTCTTGCACGCTGAAGCTGCGCACCGGCGCCAGGTTCCACGATGGCACGCCGGTCGATGTCGCCGCGGTGAAGACGAACATCGAGCGGCTGATGGACAAGCAGCGCAATCCCACCAACCGGCCGCTGTGGGATCCGGTCGCCGGCGTCGAGACGCCGGATGCCGGCACGGTCATCCTCCGGCTGTCGCAGCCGTTCTCGCAGTTGCCGAATTCGCTGGCGCATGTCTCGGGCGCGCTGGTCTCGCCGGCGGCGATCGAGAAATACGGCGAGGCCGGCATCGCCAAGAATCCGGTCGGCGCGGGTCCGTACCGCGTGGCGAGCTTCGATCCGGGCCAGCAACTGGTACTGGAGGCGTTCGACGGCTACTGGGGCGGCAGGCCGAAGACAGCAAAGCTGACGCTGAAGACGATTGCCGAACCGTCCACCCGCATCGCCGCGCTGCGCACCGGCGCCGCCGACATCATCGACAGCGTGCCGGTTGCGCTGGTGGCGCAACTGAAGCAGGACCCCGACGTCGCGATCATCAACGTGCCCGGCCTGCGTCCGATCGGCTTCGTCATCAACCTGACGCGTCCCAAGCTGGCCGATCTGCGTGTCCGCCAGGCGCTGAACCTTGCAGTGCCGGTGGACCTGATTGCGTCGAAGGTGTTCTTCGGGTTCGCGCGCGCGCCGGATTCGCCGCTGGCATTCAATACCGAAGGCTACGCGCCGGTGTCGAAGCTGCTGCACGATCCCGCCAAGGCGAAGGCGCTGCTGGCCGCGGCGGGCTTCGGTCCGGACAAGCCGCTGGAACTGGCGATGTTCGTCTCGCAGGGGCTGTTCCCGGGCGACGTGTCGGTGGGCGAGGTTGTGGCGAACGCGCTGACCCAGGTCGGCGTCAAGGTGGAGATCACCAAGATCGAGGCCGGATCCTATTGGGATGCGATGCGGCAGGACCGCGCCAACATCAAATGGGACATCGGCATGTTCGGCTTCAATCCGGCAAATGCGTCGGGCCTGTACCACCTGGCATCGCTGTTCAAATCGAATGCGGACGATGCGGCGCGGCCGGATGTTTGGAACATGGCGCGCTACCACAATCCCGAGGTCGATCGCCTGCTCGCCGCGGCAGGCACGCAGGCCGACCGCAAACAGGCCGCGGCCGACCTCGCCAACGCACAGGCGCTGATCTGGAACGATGCGCCGTATATCTGGCTGCAGGTCAACGAGAATGTTTCCGCAGTGCGCAGGCAGGTGGCCGGCGTCGAGGTGTGGCCGATCCTGTTCACCAACGTGCGCCACGCCGCAACGTGACCCGGTGTCGCTGCGCTCCTCGCAGTGACAACCTGATCTGATGCTCCGCCTGCTGGCCTGGCGCCTCGCGCTGATCCCGCTCACCGTATTCGGCGTCGTCACGATCCTGTTCGTCATCTTCAAATCGGTGCCGGGCGACGAAGCGACCATGATCGCCGGCGCCACCGCCACGCAGGCCGAGATCGACGTCGTGCGCCACCAACTCGGCCTGGATCGTCCGCTGCCGGTGCAATACGCCGATCACATCGTGCACCTCTTGCGCGGCGACCTGGGCTATTCCGCGACGTTCCGCGCCAACCCGCTGCCACGCATCCTGGAACGCGTGCCGGCAACGCTGCTGCTGACCGCGGCCGCCATCGCACTGACCGTGGCCGCCGGCATTCCCGCCGGAATCCTGGCCGCCGCGTTCCAGCAACGCTGGCCGGATTTCGCCGTATCCACCGGCGTCGTGGCGCTGCTCGCCGTGCCGAATTTCTGGCTCGGCATGATGCTGATCGCATTGTTCTCGGTGCAGTTGCACTGGCTGCCGAGCCTCGGCCTGGCCGGCCCGGCGTCGCTGGTGATGCCGACCATCGCCCTGGCCGCGCGCCTGATCGCCCTGGTCGGCCGCCTGGTGCGCGGCATCGTCATCGAGGAACAGCGCAAGGACTACGTCCGCACCGCCTACGCCAAGGGCCTGGCGACGCCGCGCGTGCTGTACCGCCACGTGCTGCGCAATGCGCTGATCCCCATCGTCACCGTGGTCGGCCTGCAGACCGGCTACCTGCTGGGCGGCTCGGTGGTCATCGAACGGCTGTTCGCCTGGCCCGGCATCGGCGACCTGTTGCTCACCGCGGTCGGCCTGCGCGACTACACCCTGGTGCAGGGCATCACCGTGCTGTTCGTCGTCGGCTTCCTGCTGATCAACCTGCTGACGGAAATGCTCTACCGCGTGATCAATCCGAGGCTGCGATGAGCGCGACGATAACCAGGACCCGACGCGACCGTCGCAGCGGCCTGTTCCTGCCGCTCGGTGCGACCCTGCTGGCCGCGTTCGTGTTCGTGGCATTGTTCGGCAACGTCATCGCGCCCTACGACCCGACGGCACAGGACCTGCTGGCCATGCTCGACCCGCCATCCTCCGCGCATTGGCTCGGCACCGACGAGATCGGCCGCGACATCCTGTCGCGCGTCATCGTCGGCACACGCATCACGCTGGCGATCGCCGGCGCATCGGTGCTGTTCGCCGGCGTGGCCGGTGTCGGCCTGGGCCTCATCGCCGGACATTTCGGCGGCCTGGTCGATCGCGCAATCACGCTGTGCCTCGACCTGCTGATGACGATACCCAGCCTGGTGCTGGCGATCGCCGTCGTATCGGCGATCGGCGCCAATGCTGCGGGCCTGATCACCGCGATCACCGTCAGCTTCATTCCCTCCCTCGGCCGCCTGGTGCGCGCGCGTGTCCTGGAATTGCGTGAGCTGGACTACATCGAAGCCGCGCGCGCCATCGGCATGCGGCATCCGCGCATCCTGCTGTGCCACATCCTGCCCAACGCGGTGTCGGTCATCGTCATCGAGCTCAGCCTGATGGCCGGCCAGGCGGTCCTGGTGGGCACCGCACTCGGCTTCCTCGGCCTTGGCGTGCAGCCGCCGGCGCCGGAATGGGGAGCGATGCTCGGCGCCAGCCGGCAATTCCTCGAAGTGGCGCCGCATGTCGCCGTGGTGCCGGGCCTGGCGGTCAGCCTGCTGGTGCTGGCATTCAACCTGTTCGGCGACGGGCTGCGCGACCGGCTCGATCCCACCGCGACGCATTGAGGAGACCGCACATGGATTTCGGCATCATCGACGGCCACGCGCATATCTTCCCGCCGCTGACCGGCGCGTGCGGCTTTGCCGATGCCGCGACACACCTGCTGCACCAGCAGCGTGCCATGCACGAACACGGCAACCAGCCGTATCGCCGGCTGCGCGACAATGCCGTGGTGACCGAACGTGCGTTGTGGTCGGCGACGGATTCCTCGGAGGCGGGACGGCGCGACGTCGGCTTCCGCGTCGGGCGCTGCGGCCGGTTCGAATGGGAGGCGGATGGCGAGGCGCAGTATGTGCAGTTCCTGCCGCCAACCATGGCCGACATGTCGGCGCCGGCGGAAATCGTGACGCGGCAGATGGACTACGCGGGGATCGCCACAGCGGTGCTGCAGAACGATCACATCTACGGCGATTCAGCCGAGGATTTTGCCGATGCGATGCGGCGGTACCCGGGCCGGTTCATCGGCCTGGCACAGTTGCAGGAGGCCTGGGCATTCCGCGACGATCAGATCGCCCGGCTGGTCGATCAGGTGCAGCGTCTTGGCATGGCCGGGCTGTATTTCACCTATAGCGGCCTGTTCCGCAACGGCTATGCAGTGCTGCCGAGCGATCCGGCATACGATCCGCTCTGGCACGAGGTTGCGCGCCTGGACCTGCCGGTGTTTTGGGTGCACCGCGACAAATCCCCTGTCGGCAGCTACGAAGACGAACTGGCGGACCTCGCGCGCATCCTGCAGCGCCATCCCACGATCCGGAGCGTGCTGGTGCACGGCCTGCCGACCTCGCGTTATGCGGATGCGAACGAGCGCCTCACGCTGCCGCCGGTGATCAAGCGGCTGATGACCGAACTGCCGGTGTCGGCCGAACTGCTGTATCCGATCTCGTGGGGCGGCCGCTTCGAGTATCCCTACGCAAAGGCGATGGGGCATTTCCGGCAACTGGTGGACCGCTTTGGCTCGCAGCGGTTCGTCTGGGGTTCCGACATGCCGAACGTCGAGCGCTACTGCACCTATCGGCAGACATTCACCTATGTCTGGGACCACGCCGATTTCCTGAATGCCGCCGATCGGCGCGCGATCTTTCGCGACAATGCATTGGCGCTGTTCCGGCCGGGGACGGTCGGATGATATCAGGCCTCACCTGCCGCGACGGATGGCCGGGCGCATGTTCCGGCCGACTGCATTCATTTGTCAGTGCGAGGACACTGTGTTGCGATTGAACGCGCGCAACCGCGAGTCTCGCGCAGCCAGCGCCATCCTGCGTAATTACCAGCACTCGTTGATAGCGATCCATCGATCCCACTGTCATGGCCGGGCCGCGCCCGGCCATGACAGTCGGGGCAACGCATGGGTCATCATCAATGAGCTTTGGTGAAAGGGCAGCGAGCATGGATATGCAGCCGGAGCGATCGGCCTTCAGAGCGACTCGAGAAAGGCAATCAGGTCGCGCTTTTCCTGATCAGTGAAGCCGATGCCGAAGCGGGTGTCGTAGAAAGTCACCAGGTGTTCGAGATCTGTGGCCGAGCCGTTGTGGAAGTACGGCGCCCTGGCAGCAAGGTTACGCAAGATGGGCCCTTTTGTTTTGCCGATATCGGCGCACTGGCCGCTGATGAGTGCCTTTCCCGGGTCCGTTACCCGAAACGTCGTTCCCGTGAGCGGCCCTGCATCGCAGCGAAGCGTGAATACGGGAAGACCGGCAGTGTCCAAGCCATCGGCTGAGGGCGCGACAACGCCGATGTTGATTGCCAGCCGCACGCTGTGGTTGCCCACATTCGGAGTGTCGTGGCAGGTGGTGCAGAACCCGTTCACCGTCGCCCTGTCGGGTGCGTCGTTCAATCCGGCAACCCCAGTGATCGTGACAGGCTTCTCGTTGAACAGCCTCTCTCCGCGGGCGATACTGTCCGCATCCTTGTCCTGTCCCGGATCCATTGCCGACTCGCTCTCCCAGTCGCTGAACATGGTCATGGAGTCCGGATTGAACGGCGCGTTGGTCGGATTTCCGCCAAGCGGGTCATTGATGCCGACGTAGAAAGTCTGCTTGGACAGGGCAACGGGGCCACCCATAGCGCCGCGCTCGTTCAGTGGACCAACCTCGGTCCCGCCGAGCTGGGCAGAGTAGAGCCCCGACTCAAAGGCGACGATTTGATCAACCTGTTCCTGCGATGGCGGCGTCGCAGCCTGGAAATGGATCAGCGTCGCGTCCACTGCCTGCGATTGCAGCGACGCTTCACGACCGTCCCACATGACAGTCGTCAGGAAGCGAAGGTTGGTGGATGGCAGTGGACGGCGGTAGACCGACACACTCCCTTGGGTAGGCACGGATGGTCCAAAGCTCGTCAAACCGTACTCCGGATTCGTCGTGCAGGCGTACGGGTCCTGTACGTCAACGATACTGAACTGTAGTGTGGGCGGATCCGGCAGTTTGATCGACACTCGGATAAGTCCCTTGCCGAGGACAAGGCCATAGGCTGCAACCCGCGCCTGATATGTCGAGGTATCCGCCGACGGGCACAGTGCGCCGTCAACCGGCCGGAACAACGGCGCAGTCCCGGCGGATCCCTTAAAAGCTGCCTGAATTCGCGGCGGCGTGATGCTCCATCCCGATGATGGCTGATGACAGGTTTGACAGGTGCGTCCGTTGGTGCCGAGCGGCATGAAGAACGCTTGGTTCTCCGTGACCGTTGGACCGGTCGGTTGAAAGTTTGCCGAATAACCGTCGGGATTGCGGAACGTCTGCAAACCGCCAATGACGGGCGGAGCAACCTCGACCGAGGGAGCACCCTGTTGCGTCGTTCGCGAAGCATCTCGCATCGCCTGTCCCGCCCAATGCGGATTTCCCGATTCGCTCGACTGGGTATGATCTGTGGCAGCGTGCGAACCTGCCGGTACAGCGATTGCCAGCGCGAGGCACACGGCGCACGCCGTACGGGATCGGGCTCCATGTCGAGACATTGGCTGAATGGGATTGGCAGCAAGCCGAATTGCGTTGGCCATAGTATCCGCCCTCCGCACTGAACTTTGCGACTGGCGCGATGGGACCGATGTTACTCAGTTCACATGCGGCGCTACACAGCACTGTGATCTGTGGGTCTCGGCGGAAGGCATTTGCCGGAGCGGGCAGCGTCCGGAACACTCGCGGCCATGATAAGCGGCGGAGCGGTCAGTCAATCTCAACGAGTGTTGGGGTGAAAGAGCGCCTACCCGATCACCCGACGCCGACATCGCCGGCGACGAACCGCGTTGGCCCATCCTCGGTCTCGACGATCAACGCACCATCCGGCGCAAGTCCGACAAAGCGCCCCTCCGTCATGCGCTCGCCGATGGTGAGGCGAAGCAGCGTGCCGGGCGGATGCGCGCGTGCCAGCCAGGCGGTGCGGACCGGGTCGAAGCCGTTGTGCTCCCAGACATCCAGCCAGCTCGCCAATGCCGTCAGCAGCCGGCTGAGCGTGCCATCCACCGTTGCCAGGCCGCCGCTGCCGACGATGGTGGAGACCTTGTAGGACAATCCACTCGGCGCATGCAGCACATTGACGCCGATGCCGAGTATCAGCACGTCGTCGGTCTGCTCGAGCAGGATGCCGGAGATCTTGCCGTCGTTCACCAACACGTCGTTCGGCCATTTCAGCGTCGCGTGCACCTGGCGCGGCAGCATGGCATCGATCGCATCGGCTACCGCCAATGCGGCGACGAAGCCGATCTCGACACCGCGTCCCGGCGGCAGGTCCAGCCGCAGGATGATCGACAGATAGAGATTGCCCGGCGGGCTGAGCCAGCGGCGTGACAGGCGCCCGCGTCCGTCGGTCTGCTCATCGGCATGCACCGCCGTGCCGTGGCCGGCGCCTTCGCGCGCGAGGCGCAGGGCTTCGTCGTTGGTCGAGCCGACCTGGTCGTAATGGCGGACGTCGAACACGATCATGGCAACGCGTCGAGCAGCCGCTGCGCCCGGGCGCGCTTTTCCGGATTGGCATCGCGCGCCACGATGCGTTGCAGCACCGAGCGGGCACGGGGATCGCCAGCCTCGCCGCGTTCGAAGCCCAGCGAGTCGCGCTTGTCGAACCACACCGGATCGAACGGCTTCACCGTCAGTGGCAGGCGTCGCCAGTAGTATTTCAGCGCGTCCGAGCGCCAGCCGGCATACACGTCGTCCCATGACAGCGGCTGGCCGTCGGCGTTGGCGTTGTCCATGTTGAACGGCTCGCTGACCGGTTGGTAGCGCACGTCCATCGACATGCGCAGCCGGTTGCTGCGATTGGGCACGCCCTTGTGTACCGCCATGCTGTGGAACACCAGCACGTCGCCGACCGTGAAAGCGCCGGAAGCCCAGCGTCCTTCCAATGGATCCTTGATCTCGATGCCGCCCGCGCCGCCGGCAATGCCAAAGTCGTAGACGCCGCCGGTGTGCGATCCGACCGCGACCTGCAGCGGACCGACCTCCATCGGGCAATCGATCAGCGGCATCCAGGCGGTGTACACCTCGGTGGTGCCCTGCACGTTGGGAAAATCCTGGTGCGCCTTGGTGGTGAATTCCTCGCGCGCCGGGAAGATATTGCGCATCAGCACGCGGGGATGCGGCAGGATCGGTCCGCCGAGCATGCGCTGGAACAAGCCGATCAGCGCCGGATGGTGCTTGAGCGCATGGTAGTCCTCCAGCCGATTGATCCGTCGCAACGTCTGTAGATACGTCGGATCGGGATCGACGCAGAAGCCCGCCAGGTCCGCGACTGCCGCCTCGACCGGCTGGTCGCGCTGCAGCCAGCCGGCATCGCGGGCGATCTCGCCGATTTGTCGCTGTACGCCGGCGATATCCGAGCGCGGCAGCAATCCGCGCAGGAACAGGTAGCCGTCACGCCGCATGCGTGCGGCGAGCGCGGCGCCGTCATGCATCAGGTCGGAAGAATCGATAAACGTTTGCATCATGCCCAGCCCTGCAGTCGTGCGGCCTCGTCGCGGCAGCGTTCCGGCCCGCCCAGCATCTGCCGATTGAAGCTGATGCGCTTGAACCAGTAGTGCAGGCCGAGCAGGTCGGTGAAGCCCATGCCGCCATGCGCCTCGGTCGCCATGCGCGCGATGTCGCGGCCGACGTCGCCGAGATGCGCCTTGGCCTGCAGCGCGGTCAGTCTTGCCTCATCGGGCAACGTGTCCTGCGCGTAGGCGGCGTACCACACCATCGCCCGGCACGGCTCCAGCACCGTGACCATGTCGGCGAACTGGTGCTTCACCGCCTGGAAGCTGCCGATCACCCGGCCGAACTGCACGCGCTGCTTCACGAAGGCCAGCGCCTGGTCGAACATGTGCTGCGCGGCGCCCAAAGTGTCCGCCGCCAGCACGACGCGCCCGGCATCCAGCACGCGCTGTGCGGTGGCGACCGGTGCATTCGCTGCGTCCAGCACCACCGCGGCAACATTGTCGAACGCCACGTCGGTCACCGGCCGCGTGCGATCGACGCTGCGATGCATGTGCCGCGTCACACCCTTGGCGTCTGCCGCGACAACGACGGCATTGCCGTCCGCCAGGTAAACCAGGAGATGCGTCGGCGCCCCGGCATCGATCGCGCCGCTGATGCGCCCCGACAGGCGTCCATCGCGCAACGATGCGGCCGCGCTGCCGGTCTGTCCCGCCAACCCGGCGAACGCCACGCCGAACCGCACCTCGCCCGCGGCGATGCGCGGCAACCATTCATCCTGTAACTCTTCGGTCGCGCCGTGCATGAACGCCAGTGTCGCCATCACCACGCTGCCGACGAACGGCGCCGGCGCGGCCGCACCACCCAATGCCTCCGCGGCCACCGCCGCGTCCAACACGCCCAGCCCCGCGCCGCCGAAGCGCTCGGGCACCAGCAGCCCGGGAAGTCCAAGTTCCACGAGGCTGTCCCACAACTCCGGATCGAACCCGCTGCCGGTCTCCGCGTGCCGGCGCAATGCTTCAATCGGCAGGCGATCCGCCAGCAGGCCGCGCAGTGAATCGGCGAACAGGCGCTGTTCTTCGCTGAGGGCGAATTCCATGGGTCAGGCCCTCGCAACCTTCGGCTCGCGCGGCAGGTCGAGGCCGCGCTCCGCGATAATGTTCTTCTGGATGTTGTTGGAGCCGCCGCCGATCATCAGCCCGACATCGTACATGTAGTCGATGTTCCACGTCGTGGCGTCATCGTCTTCGGCATCCTCGCCGGCGCTTTCGAACGGCAGGCCGGCAGCGCCCAGCGCATCCACCGCGAGCGAGGCCAGGCGGAACCCCAGCATCGTCCCGCCGTACTTGATGATCATGCGCTTCACGCCGGAATCGACGCCCTGCGCCGCCTCGGTGAGCAGCCGCAGGCTGTGCGCCTTCCACGCCAGCATCTCGCCCTGCAGCCGCAGCAGCCGGTCGCGATACTCCGCCATGGCGATCAAAGGCGTGCCGTCGATCTCGGTCGATTTCAGCAGCGCGATGATCTGCTCCAGCCGCTGGTTCAGCTTGCCGGCATCGCCGATCATCGAGCGCTCGTGCTTCAGCGTGACGTTGGCGACATACCAGCCTTTGCCGCGGCCCAGCACGATCTGCGTCTCCGGCACTCGGACGTCGGTGAAGAACACTTCGTTGAATTCCGCGCGCCCGGTCATGGTGCGCAGCGGACGCACCTCGAGGCCCGGCGTCTGCATCGACAGCAGCAGGTACGAAATGCCGTCGTGCTTCGGCTTGTCCGGCTCGGTGCGGCACAGCAGGAACATCATGTCGGCGTAGTGCGCGGAGCTGGTCCAGATCTTCTGGCCGTTCACCACGAAGTGACCGTCCTGCAGCACGCCGCGCGTCGTCAGCGAAGCCAGGTCGCTGCCGGAGCCCGGTTCCGAATAGCCCTGGCACCAGATCACGTCGCCGCGGATGGTCTTCTCCACCCACTGCTTCTTCTGCTCGTCGGTACCGACTTCCAGCAGCGTCGGCACCAGCATGCTGATGCCCTGGTTGGTGAGCCCGGCATAGACGCCGGCGGCGGCGAACTCCGCGGCGATCACCGCCGCCTCCATCACGTCGGGTTCGGCGCCGGAGCCGCCGTACTCACGCGGAATGGTGCGCGCGACGTAGCCGTGATCCACCAGCAGCTTCTGCCAATCCAACGCCTTCTGGTCCGGCCGCTTCCGCCCGCCACCCAGCTTCGGAGACTTATGGCCATGTTCGCGGATGAACCCGCGCACCTCGTCCTGCAACGCCCGGTGCTTGTCGGACAGGCTCAGGTCCATGGCGTTCTCCTTTGCGGGCCTATCATCATGGCCGGGCTTGTCCCGGCCTTCGCCGTC
>DATAPW010000079.1:0-9773 GCA_036265005.1 Acetobacteraceae bacterium
AATACCGGCCAAGACGAGCGCCTTCGCCATAGTCTCCACGCCGCGCTCACATACCCCAACCACCTCTTCGTCACCTGCGCCAGTGATCCGTACCGTCCATGATTCGCCTGCACTGAATATTGCAATTGAGCGCGCCTGGCCGTTGGAACCCGAAAGAGTCTTCAGAGCGGCGCAGGGATCGGACGAGTACTTCGGGATGTTGGGGACACGATTGCAGATGGCAGAGCCATTGTCCCACCAATTCCGCGGGGAACCCGTGAACCAAGGCGCATATAGAGGGTAGTTTTCAAAGTAATCGCCAGTGGTAACCCCGGTGACCACGTACTTTCCGTGCCTCCGCACCGCATAAGGCCGCAGCCATCCCACTTCGAGCGCGATACGCGCATCCAGGCCTGGGTTGGCGGGTTGTTCTCGAACAAGAATAGCCAGCGTTCGCAGCCTTTCCGCTCCACCGAATTCGCCGCAAGCGGTCACAAAGTCAAAGCTGGCCAAATTATACTCCCGCCAATGTTCGATTCGCTCCACGTCGGCGGGAGTTAGACCTACAAACCTGAGGGCCATCAACCATACCTTTTGGTTAATACTCACTCATACCAACCCCGATGATGAGCGCGGGCACCTGTGGTTGTGTCCCGGGATGCTACATTCCCGACGTTCTATGAAAGGCACGTTGCGACAACGGCGAGCATGATGGTCAAGGGCGCCGTAGGTGCGTTGACGGCGGGTGTCCTGTTGTCCTCGCCATCGAGGACCTCCCCCGCATTCACGGCCGCACCACGGGTTGCAGCCTGAGTTGCCCCTAGTGGCAGTCCCGCAAACCCGAGAGACGCATGACCGCCACAATCGGCGGGTTGGCTGACGATGCACGCCGGCCGCTGCGGAGCCGGATCGATGGGGATCGTGCGAGCCGGTAAACCGTCATTGGAAGGTCGATGTATTGGATCGGCGTGGCGACGGTGCAGAAGCGGACTGTCTGGTCTGCTTTGCGTAGGACGCGGCCCTCAATCCGCATGGTTGTCCACTCATGCGCTTCGGTTGTTCATGGTCGCAAGATGCCGCAGGCGGGTCCGGGGATTGATGAAGCCCCGTTGCGGCGCATTGCCGATACCGATGTATAGTCGCCAGTCTCGTCTAAGACATTGAAATAATTGGTGTCCCCGGCGAGATTCGAACTCACGGCCCCAGGATTAGGAATCCTGTGCTCTATCCTGCTGAGCTACGGGGACAACCTCCGTTTGCATATAGCCCAATCGACGCCGCTCCGTCACCTAGTGCCGCACCCCCCCTGGCCCACCGCGCGATCGGGGTGCACATTGGAGACCGTGAAGCGACCCGGAGGGACCCATGGCCGGCAAGGTCATCATCAGTTGTGCTGTGACTGGCGCGATCCATACGCCCAGCATGTCGGATCACTTGCCGATCACCCCGGAAGAGATCGCACGCTCCTCGATCGAGGCCGCCGAAGCTGGCGCCGCCATCATCCATTTGCACGCTCGAGACCCCCAGACCGGCGCTCCAACACCAGACCCGGCGGTATTCATGCGCTTCCTGCCGGTGATCAAACAAAGTACCGACGCGGTCGTGAACATCACCACCGGCGGCGGCCTGAACATGACGCTCGACGATAGGCTCGAAGCTCCGCTGTTGGCGAAACCAGAGATGTGCAGCCTGAACATGGGCAGCATGAATTTCAACATCTCCCGCGCCGGCGATCGCGTGAAAAGCTGGAAACATGACTGGGAAAAGCCGTACCTCGATCGCACCGATGACCACATATTCCGCAACACCTTCCGCGACATAGCCGGCATCGTCGAGCGACTCGGCAAGGCGCACGGCACTCGCTTCGAGTTTGAATGCTACGACGTCGGCCATCTCTATAATCTGGCCTACTGCCTGGATCAGAAGATCGTCGAGCCGCCGCTATTCGTGCAGACTATCTTTGGCATCCTCGGTGGGATAGGCGCCGACCCATGCAATCTGTTGTTCATGAAGGAAACCGCGGACAAGCTGTTCGGCGATGCGTACGTCTGGTCCGTTCTGGCGGCGGGGCGCCATCAAATGGCGTTCACCACCATGGCCGGCATCCTGGGTGGCAATGTACGCGTCGGGCTGGAAGACAGCCTATATATTGGCCGCGGCGCGCTCGCCAAATCCAATGCCGAACAGGTGGCGAAAATCCGCCGAATTCTGGAGGAACTAAGCATGGAAATCGCCACGCCAACGGAGGCCCGCGAAATCCTGAAACTGAAAGGCGGCGACCGCGTGGGATTCTAGCCAGCCGGCCGATCAGGCCCTGAGCAAGACCTGCACCTCATTGTCGGCGCGGCGATCCATCAACAGGCCCGGTACCTGCCAACCTGCCATCGGCATGCCAAGCAGATGTCCCTGCACCTGCGGGCAGCCCTGCTGCCGCAGCAACAACAACTGCTCCTGCGTCTCGACACCTTCTGCGGTGATCATCAGTCCGAGATGGCGGCTCATGACCACGATCGCCTCAACGATCGCACGCGCTTCGGTGTCCTTGATCTGCGCCTGGACAAAGGATTTGTCGATTTTCACCTTGTCGAACTGGAACCGCAGCAGGTTGCTAAGGCTGGAATAACCCGTGCCGAAGTCGTCAAGGGCAAAGCTGACACCAAGGGCCCGCAAGACACCCATCGTGGTGATCGTTGTCTCGCTGTCGTCACTCATCACGCTCTCGGTAATCTCAAGCTCAAGCCGATGCGGCGACAACGCGGTCCGCTGCAGGATTTCCTGCACCGTCGACGCAAATGCCGGATCGCGCAGTTGCAGCGGAGAGACGTTTACTGCCACGTGGCATGTATCCGGCCATTGCGCGGCCTCCTGACACGCCTGCTCAAGCACCCATGTGCCGATGCGTGCAATAAGGCCGCATTCCTCGGCAATCGGAATGAAAACGCTCGGCGGCACCCAACCGCGCTGGGGGTCATTCCACCTGACCAACGCCTCGAAGCCCGCGAGCTTCAGCCGCGTACAATCGAACTGCGGCTGGTAGTGCACCTGTAGGGATCCGGCCTCGATCGCCCTCCGCAGATCGTCTTCCAGCAGGATCCTGCGTTGCAACGCTTCGTCCATGCCGGTCTCGAACACCACGCAACGGGAACGACCTTCCGCCTTCGCTCGGTAGAGCGCTATGTCCGCCTTCCTGAACAGTGCCTCCTTGTTGTTGCCGTCTCTGGGAAACACCGAGATCCCGATGCTGGCACTGATGCGAATCTCGTGACCCGACAGGTTCACTGGCGCCGAAATCCGCTCAATCAGCAGGTGCGCCAGGTCAATACCGGAACTAACGTCGGCCACAGATGACCGCAGGATGACGAATTCGTCGCCGCCGAGGCGGGCAACGAAATCGCTGCGACCAAGGACGGCACGGATCTGTTCCGCGACATGGGTCAGCAGGCGGTCACCGAGGAGATGACCAAGCGTGTCATTCACTCCCTTGAAACCATCAAGGTCGATGAACAGGGTGAGAACCTGTGTATCTTCGGCTGTCGCACGTTCCAGCACCTGGCCGACCTTTTCGTCCAGCAGAACACGATTTGGCAGCCCGGTCAGCGAATCGTTGTGCGCCAGATATCGAATGCGTTCCTCGGCACGGTGGCGCTCGGTAACATCGGTCAGGGTATGGATCGCCCCGCCATCCGGCAACATCGTTCTGCCGATCTCGATCACCCTGCCGTCTTCCTGAACCGATGCAATGACAGCATCTTGGGCCGCGGACTTGTCATCCGCGGCATAAGCCCCTTCGCTACTGCTGTTTATCATCAGGTCACGGATCCGACGCACAGCGGCCTGGCCGCCGGCCTCGCTCGCGCGGTCTTTGGTCGGCATGTTCAGCAATTTCAGGGCATGGTCGTTGATCACCGGCAGGCTGCCCCGGGCGTCAATCAATGCGATGCCCTGGCTCATGTTGGCGAGCGTCAGCGATAGGGCACGACCGGAGACCAGGGTTCGCCGCCTTTGCTGCACCCAGAACCCGCCGATCAGCAGGATCACGGTGGTGGCCACCAATCCGGTCACCACATAGTGCTCGACGGAATACCAATATTGCCGAAAGATCCTATCGTTGTTGAAGGCCACCTCTACCAGCAGCGGATAACCTCTGACATGGCGATAGCTGATGATTCGCTTCGAACCCGATGAATTGCGCCACCACAGCGAACCACTGCTGTTCTTCAGCAAGGACTGGAAATCCGGTTCGCCGGCTATGCTCTTGCCGATGATACCTGGCTCGCTCGGACCGCGGGCCAAAAGGACACCCTCAGAGGTCAACAGAGAAACAAATCCATCGCCTACCTCGGATGTATCATAGAATGACGAAAGCTCTGCGCAGCCGAGCGACAGGACGGCGATACCGTCAAAATTGCCGTCGCTGTCCAGGACCTTGCGTGTGAACTGGATCGTTTGCGCACCGCTGCCTCGGCCCACCACGGGATTGCTGATGTAGAGATCATCGTGAGAGGGGTCGAGCTGTGCTCGGAAATGCGGCCGATCGGCAATATTCACCGTGCGCAGATTGGAACGTGCCAGCGTCGATTTGACCTGATTGCCGTCGCGATCCATCAACGCGATCTGTACGCGCAGATCATCCGACCGCACCATGGTCTTTGCCCATTTCTGGATATCGAAGTTGTCACCCTCCAGGACGTATGAAGTCCGCGCACTCAGGAGGGTCTGATCAACCTCGGTGATAATCCGTTTGGTTCCCTCCTCGAAGGCCTTGGCGAGGACCGCCGTGGTATTCATGGCCGCATCGATCGCGTGTTGGCGTTCCCTGGTCAGCAGGATGCCGATGCTACTCCACAGCAATGCGACCAGGCCGAGGATCGCGACTGTCTCGGGCAGGATAGACTTCAGATCGTGAACCACGGTCCAGAAGCGCCGTAACGCCGTGACGATGGTCCTGCTGCATACGCGGATTGCCGTGAGCGCGCTGGTCCAGGCCGCGCGAACACGGGCCATCATGGCCGCCGTGGCAGAACATCCGCTCATGCAAGCGTCTCGAAGCAGTCAGCGCGTCGCATACTGATCCCCTCCGCGACCGTATTAAGCGCGGGCTGCTTACGGGATGGTTGCGAGTCAGTACGGTCTGAAACGGGCTTGTAGCGATGCGGCGGCCAGACTGTGCCCGATTTTGCTGGAGTAGGTTATGCCGGATGGTGAGCCCCAGGCTGCGCTGATGGACAGCTCACGGCGTCGGCCCGCGTTTGCGCGGCCCCGCCCATCGCTCGTCCAGCGTGCAGACCAGGCACTGGTCGCAGCGCAAGTCGAGAGAATCATGTGCCTTATTGCAGCCGGTCACCTGCACAATGCACGCGAGGCGTGTGCCGACCTGCTGTTCGACTTTCAACCCTTGATTGTAGCCCGCCCGGAGCTATGCCAACGCTTCGTGGCCGCCCTCCGGCGCTGCGATGCGCAACAGTTGCTGAGGCGGCTCGCCAGTGCCGCTGATTGCGACATCGCATAGCAGACCACTCAACCTGGCCGGCTGAGCTGCCGACGTGGGCTTCCCAGATCCTCGGCAATAATCTGCATGCGGGCCAGGAAACGTTGGCGAATCGCCTGCGCCTCCGTCTGCGTGACAGCCAGGAATAATATAGCGCTGCCAGGACGCTGCTGAGCAAAGCGGCCCAGGTCAGCCTCGATGATCACGCCGATCTTCGGATAGCCGCCAACGGTCGGCGCATCGCGCATCAAGACGATCGGCATACCGGTGCCTGGTACCTGGACACAGCCTGGCACCACACCATCGGTAATGATGTTATAACCGTCGCGATGCGTCAGCCTTGGCCCGTCCAGATAGTACGCCATTCGGTCCATCGCCTGCGTGACCCGATATTCGGCGGTCAGGAACCCCGCAAGCGACGCCGCGTCGAAATAGTCATCCTGGGGTCCGGGCACCATCCGGTAAGGGCCCGACTGAACCAGCGGCGCATCGATTGATTTCTCCGCCTCAGCAGGGGCCAGGTCGGCGCGCAGCTTCAAGACGGCGCCCGGCTGAATAGCCTGCCCCCCCAGACCGCCAATCGCAGTACGGACATGGGTAGACCGGCTGCCGAACTGCTGCGGAACGTCCAGGCCACCGGCAACAGCCAAATAGCCCCACACTGCGTCCGTTGCGCCTGCCACGTGGAACCTCTGCCCCCGCGTCAGTGTGATGGAGCTGTAGGTCGATCGCGCAAAGCCATCGACGGTGACGCCGAATGATCCGCCAGTCACCGCGATGCGGCAGCTTGCCGCATCCACCTGCCACTCACCGGCCGCGTGGGCGAACTCCAGGGCCGCCTCGGTCGGACGGTTGCCAACCAGCGCATTGGCGATCGCCAGCGACATGCGATCCATGGCACCGGAGCTCGAGACGCCAAAGCGCCGCCACCCGCGGCGTCCGGCATCCTGCACCGTGACAAACGGCGTGGGTGCAATCGCGCGAAGCAAAGCTGGCACCGTCCTCAGTCCTCAACGTCCAAAAACCTTTCGCCGGGCCATCCCGACAACTCGTCCAGTTCGCGCACCGTGACCGGACGAAACCGGATTCGATCGCCGGATCGAAACAGGAACGGATCCTCCTCGTCCGGCCGGTAGGCGCGCAGTGACGTCTGCCCAAGGATGTACCAGCCACTCGGCATCGTCATCGGCACGATCAACCCCTGCATGCCACCGATCATGACGCAGCCGGCCGCGATTCCCGGCCTTGGGTCTGGCCGCCGAGGCAGGTGCAACGCCGGCGGCAAACCACCCAGAACCGGTAGGCCAGGCACGAAGCCCATGAAATACACCTGGAACTCGGTACTGCTGTGAATTGCGACGACTTCATCGCGTGACATGCCTGTCGTAGCAGCCACTTCCAGCAGATCGGCATCCGTCGGACTGCCGTAGGCGACCGGCACAGTCCATGACCGGCCTGCGGCCACCCGCGTCCGCAAGCCGCCGGCGATCATCCGCCGCACCGCGTCCACCAGCGATTCGCTGTCGATCGTTTCCGGCTCATATATGATCAGCAACGACCGAAAACTGGGCGCGGTCTCCACAATACCGGGCAGATTGGACGCCGCAATCGCGCGGTCCAGCGCCTGGACGGACGCATTGACCATCGGATCGATCGCATTCGCGAACTCGACGGTCAGGGCGCTGTCTCCAAGGGGCAGAAAGCGCGGATAGATGGACGTTCTCCAGGATGGCGTGACCCGGCGTCTTGCATGCTACATTTCCAGCTGTCAGTCCATGTCACGTGCCGGGGGCACCATCGTGTCGGATGTTGTTGCGGTTCATCCACGCCGCCAGCTGGTGCTGGCGGCATGCATGATGGCCACCTTCACTGCCGCTGTCGAAATCACCATTGTTGCAACCGCGATGCCGACCATCGTTGCGGACCTTTACGGTGCGAAGCTCTACTCCTGGGTGTTTTCGGTGTACCTGCTGACCCAGGCAGTAACGATCCCGATCTATGGCCGGCTTGCCGATCTGCACGGCCGCAGGCGCGTCTTCGTCGTGGGATCCGGTCTGTTCCTGCTTGGTTCCGCGCTCTGCGGCTTCGCCAACAGCATGACGACACTTGTTCTGTTCCGCGCGCTGCAAGGCTGCGGCGCCGGAGCCGTCCAGCCAATTGCCTATACCATAGTTGGCGATATCTATACGCCTGTCGAACGCGCACGTATCCAGGGCATGCTGTCCGCCGTCTTTGGCTTCGCCGCCATCGCAGGACCCTCGCTGGGCGCCTTCCTCGTGGAGGCCGGCAACTGGCGCTACGTATTTTGGGTCAACCTGCCCATCAGTGCGGCGGCCATTGCAATGGTTCTTGCGTTTTTGCAAGAAGACCGCGCGCCTCGCCGCCACAGAATCGACTATGCAGGCACTGCATTGCTGGTGATGGCGATCAGTGCGATCGTGTTTGCTGCCGACCGCGGTCGTGAGATTGGCTGGATCAACGTGCTGATCGCACTGGCGATCGGGACTGTGGCGCTCCTCGCCCTGCTGCGCCACGAGCGGCGCACGGCCGAGCCGATCCTGCCACTGGGCCTTTGGCGCGATCGGATCATCGCGGTCGCCAGCCTGGGCGGATTCACCGTGGGCGCGACCATCATGAGCGTGACTGCGTTCCTGCCCTCCTACATCCAGGCGGCAATGGGACGCACCGCGGGTATGGCAGGGGTCGTGCTTGGCGTCATGACTGTAATCTGGACCCTTGGCAGTGTCGTGTCGGGCCGCCTGATGGTTTACGTGACCTATCGGCTGACTGCCTGCACGGGTGCAGCCTGCATCATCGTCGGGTCGCTGATCCTGCTGATGCTGACACCATCTGCGAGCGTCCTCCTTGCGGCCGCAGGTGCATCCCTGATTGGCATTGGCCTGGGTTTCTGCAACACCACCTGGGTCGTTTCGGTGCAGACTCAGGTGTCCTATGCGCAGCGTGGGTCCGCAACGTCGGCAATCCTGTTTACGCGATTTCTCGGCCAGGCGATCGGTGCTGCGGTGGCCGGAATCATTCTCAGTGCCGCGCTGCGCCACCAACTGCCCGACGTCGATGATCCGCTGGGGCAATTGCTGCGTGTTGCGGGAACCGACGCAGCAGGCAGCTCCGCGACCCAGCAACTTGCGGTCGTGGTCGGCGGCGCCTTCCGAGGCATATTCGCCATGGCGGCATTGCTGGGGCTTGCCACCCTGACCCTCGCCTTCCAGCTTCCGCGGGGTGTCAGCGCCGGCAGACCGGCTGGATCTGGCCGCTGACAAGGAGACAGAAGCGAATGCCCAAAAACGGCACGAGCCATCTTCGTTCCCTGAACGACGGGCGCGATATTCGCCTGAACGGCGAACGCATCAGCGATCCAACTGTGCATCCGGCGTTCCGCAATGCCTGCCGTACGGCGGCCATGCTGTACGATTTCCAGGCACGCCCGGAACATCAGGCGCTGATGACCTTCGAAACCGAGACCGGTGCGCGGGTCAACCGATGCTGGCAACTGCCTACCAGCTACGCCGAACTGGTCGAGCGCCGACGGGCACTGGAAGCCTGGGCAGAACTGCACCTTGGGTTCTTCGGCCGCTCGCCTGACCACGTTGCCTCGACGCTGTCCGGTTTCATCATGGGCATCGACGTGTTCGAGGCTTATGACCCGGCACGCGCCGCAGCTTTGCGTGATTACGTGCGTTACGCACGCGACGCGGACCATTACCTCAGCTACGTGATCGTCAACCCGCAAGCCGACCGCAGCCAGACGCAGAACGCGCAGAAGAACCAGTTCCTCACCGCCGGTCTGGTCGACGAGGATTCCAGCGGCATCCGGGTGCGCGGCGCAAAGATGCTTGCTACCGCTGGCATCATGGCCAACGAGGTGTTCGTCTCGTCGCTGCCGCCACTCGGCAAGGGCGATGAGAACTATGCGCTGTCATTTGCGGTACCGATGAACATTCCCGGCCTGCGCATCCTGTCGCGCAAGTCATATGAGGCCGCTGCCGTGTCGCAGTTCGACAACCCGCTGTCGAGCCGCCTGGATGAGAACGACGCATTGCTGTACTTCGACGATGTGCGAGTGCCGTGGGATCGTGTGTTCGTCTATCGCGATATCGAGATGTGCCAGCGCCAGTTTCACGGCACGCCGGCACACGTCTTCCAGAACTACCAGGCGCAGGTACGGCTGATGGTAAAGCTGCGGTTCCTCGCGGGCCTGGCTCGCCGAATCGCCGACACCAACGGCACTCTCGGCTATCCGCAAGTACGCGAGATGCTCGGTCAGATCGCCGCAAATGTCGGTCAG
>DATAPW010000080.1:0-3053 GCA_036265005.1 Acetobacteraceae bacterium
AGGGATTCTACATCGCTTTAGGTTCCTCGGCCCCTCGCACGCCCGCCGTCAGCGATTTGGGAACGCGGGTGCGCGGCGACAAACAGGATGGTTGGCGCGTCAATCTGGATGGATGACGCGGAGGTCGGTCGAAGGTTGGGCGTAGCCCGACCGTAGGCCGACCCCCGCGTCGAAGCGGTTCCCGGCTGAGGGATCCGCCTGCGACTCCGTGACACGTGCCGGAATGGCGAGGTTCTCAACTGCCCAGAAGAGACCCCTCCGTGCCCGGCAAACACATCACCGATCAGCAGGCGAAGTTGTACATGAACCACCGCAGAACCCACACCCGCGAAGCCGCCGCCGCCAAGGCCGGCTTCAGCACCAGTACCGGTGCTCGGCTCGATACTGATCCCCGGTTGCCTTCCCAGAAGCGGTCGCCACGCGGCCGGCGTCGTCCCGATCCGTTGGCGGAGCACTGGGACAGCGAGATTGTGCCGATGCTGCGAGCGTCGCCCGGGTTGCGGCCGATCACGGTGCTGCTGGAGATGCAGCGCCGGCACGTGGGCTTCCCCGACAATCTGCGCCGCACGCTGGAGCGGCGCATCCGCCTGTGGCAGGCATTGCATGGCCCTGATCGGGAGGTGATCTTTCGCCAGGAGCATCCGCCTGGTCAGCAGGCTCTGTCGGATTTCACCGATGCCAGTGAACTCGGTGTGAGCCTCGCTGGTGTCCCGCTTGATCATCGGCTCTATCACTTCCGCCTGGCGTTCTCCGGCTGGGAGCAGGCCCACGTCGTGCTGGGTGGCGAGAGCTTTGTCGCCCTGGCCGAGGGTTTGCAGAATGCCCTGTGGTCTCTCGGTGGCGCACCGGAGGAACACCGCAGCGACAGTCTCTCGGCGGCGTTCCGCAATCTCGAGCAGGATGCGGCGGCGGATCTGACCGAGCGCTACGAGGCATTGTGTGCGCATTACGGCATGACGCCGACCCGTAACAACCGCGGCGTGGCACACGAGAACGGCGCGATCGAAGGGCCGCATGCCCATCTCAAGAGATCGCTTCAGCAGGCATTGCTGCTGCGTGGCAGCAGCAACTTCGCTGATCTCGCCAGCTACCGCGGCTTTGTCGATGAGGTGGTCGGCCACGCCAATGCACGCCGCCGTAAGGCTTTGGAGATCGAGCGAGCCAGGCTCAAGCCGCTGCCGTCACGCCGCACCGACGATCACGAGGAGGAACTGGTCACCGTCACCCGCAGCGGCGGGTTCTTCCTGCGCCGCATCTTCTATACGGTGCCCTCGCGGCTGATCGGTCATCGCCTGCGGGTCCGTCTATATGATGAGCGGCTGGAATGCCTGCTCGGCGGCACCCTTGTGCTGACACTGCGGCGCGGGCGCGTTCCCAAAGGCCGCGCCGATCGCGGCCGATGTGGCCACGTGGTTGATTATCATCACGTCATCCATGCCCTGCGCCGCAAGCCTATGGCGCTGCTCAATCTGGTCTACCGCGATCGGCTGTTCCCGCGTGAGGCATTCCGCCAAGCCTGGGACCGGCTGGTTGCCACGCAGCCGGCGCGCAATGCCTGTCGCACCATGGTCGGTCTGCTGGCGTTGGCGCACGATCGCGCCTGCGAGGCGGAGTTGGCGATCGCGCTGGAAGCGATCCTCGACGCCGGGGAGGTGCCGGATCTGACAGCCCTGCAGCAACGGTTCATGCCGGCCGGCATGGTCGTCCCCGATGTGACGGTCACGATCCCGGCGGCAATGGCCTATGACGCTCTGCTCAGCGCACCGCAGATGGAGCTGCTGTCATGAGCGCGATCCAGGTTGACACCACCCGTCTGCCGCTGCTGCTGCATGAGCTTCGCCTGCCGGCGATCGCCAGGCTCTGGTCCGAGTTCGCCGAACGCGCCGACAAGGAGGGCTGGCCGGCGGCAAGGTTCCTCTCTGCGCTCGCCGAACTGGAGATTGCTGAACGCGGCCGCAGACGGACCGAGCGCAATCTTGCCGAGGCACGTCTGCTCCCCAGCAAGACGCTCGACAATTTCGACTTCTCGGTCGTGCCGATGCTGAGCAAGGCACGCGTCATGGCACTCGCCGCAGGCGACACCTGGTTGGACAAGGCGACCAACCTGCTCCTGTTCGGGCCGCCGGGTACCGGCAAGAGCCATTGTGCATCGGCCCTCGGTCGGGCGCTTGTCGAGAACGGCTTCCGTGTCCTGTTCACCCGCACCACGGACATCGTGCAGAAATTGCAGGCTGCTCGCCAGGCACTGCAGCTCGAAGCCGCCATCAACAAGCTCGACAAATACCACCTGCTCATCCTCGATGACCTGTCGTACGTTCATAAGGATCACGCCGAAACCTCCGTGTTGTTCGAGCTGATCGGCGCACGCTACGAGCGGCGCTCCATGCTGATCACTGCCAATCAGCCATTCGCAGACTGGAATAAAGTCTTTCCAGACCACGCCATGATGATCGCGGCTATCGACCGTCTGGTTCATCATTCGATCATCTTTGAGTTGAACGTCGAGAGCTACCGACGCCGCGGTGCCCTTGAACGCAAGAACCAGACACTCGCCACATCATCCAAGAAAACCAAGGAGACCACCTCATCCTGATTGCCGCTGTCGGCGACAATCAACGCGCGACAATCAAAAAACACCGACACCGACTGATAAAACTCTTGCCAACGTCAATCAGACGCGACAATCATCCCGTCAAGCGTGGTCGCAGAGTCCATCCTGATCGACGCTCCTCTCATCCGAATTGTCGCGCTACACGCGGGCACGCTCTCGGCATCGAGCCCGCACGACACGGCGCTGGGACAGCGCTCGGGCTCGGCGCCCGCACGGTCGCCCGCGACAGCGACGGCACTCTGTCCAGCCCAGCGCCTCGCCAGGGTGCGGACGGGGCCGCTCCCGGCGTCGCTGCCCACACAACAGCGGCACCGGTGACAGTGCTCGGCCCTTCGGGTCGGTTGAGCCGAGCCCTACCGCGCTCTACCTATGGATGCGGACGGACGGGCACGCTCCCTGGGGGCGCCCGAGAGACGCGCCGGCGGCTGTCTCGCGCACTAAC